>JAHJDG010000224.1 GCA_018812265.1 bacterium
CTCACCTCCACCGAGAACAAGATTGCCTTCGCGCGGCAGTACTACAACGACTCGGTCATGCGCATGAACAACAAGACCGAGATGTTCCCCTCGAACGTCATCGCCGGCATGTTCCAATTCGGGCGCGAGGAGTATTATCCCGTTCCCGAGGAAGACAAAGAACCGGTGAAAGTGAATTTGCGCTAAGCGGAGCTACTCACTATGACCGCCTCCGTTGCTTCGCCAGCGACAAAAACGCGCCGCGATTTCCTCGCCGAAATCTCCGCCAACAAGAACAAGTCCGTTGTGCTCTTGGTGTTGCTGGGCGCGATTCTGGTGATGCTCGGCGCGGGGCTGGGGATTTACATCGGCTCGATTGAACTGGGCGTTTTGGCTGGGTTGTTGATTGCGTTCATCGTCGGGCTGGTTGCCTATTTCGACGGCGCGAGGACGATCCTTTCCCTCAGCGGCGCGCGCAAGGCCGATCCTGGACGCGATCAAGTGCTGATCAACGTGGTGGACGAAATGCGCATTGCCGCCGGATTGCCCATGCCCGAGGTGTACGTAATGGACACCGACGCGCTGAATGCCTTCGCTACCGGCCGCGATCCGGCTCATGCCGCGATTGCGGTGACGTCGGGACTCGTGAAAAAACTGAGTCGCGAAGAGCTGCAAGGCGTGGTCGGCCATGAGATGAGCCACGTCCGCACCTACGACATTCGCTACATGATGCTGGCGGCGGCGCTGGTCGGCGCGGTGGTGCTGCTCTCCGACGGCATGCTGCGCGGCCGCTTTCTCTTCGGCGGGCGTCGCGGGCGCGGTGGTGGCGGCGGCGGCAACGCGATCTTCGCGATTCTCGCTCTGGTGCTGGCGATTCTTGCTCCGCTGTTTGCCTCTCTGTTGCAGATGGCGATTTCCCGCAAGCGCGAATACATGGCCGACGCGGGCGCGGTCGAACTCACGCGCAATCCGCTCGCCATGGCCGGCGCGCTCGAGAAAATTGACCATCATCTCATCGCCGATCCGCTTCCGGGAGCCAATCGCGGCACGCAGCATCTCTACATCGCCAATCCGCTCCATCGCTACAAGTGGAATGCGTCCGCGCTGATGAGCACGCATCCACCGATGGAAGACCGCATCGCCCGCCTCCGCGCCATGGCGTAAGGGAAAATAATGGATCCATTCCTTCACGCCGCTCTCGCCGAAGCCAAGCTTGGTCTGTCCGAAGGCGGCATTCCCATCGGCTCGGTGATCGTCCACGACGGACAAATCATCGGCCGCGGGCACAATAGGCGCGTGCAGAAAGGCAGCGCGATCCTGCACGGCGAAATGGACGCGCTGGAAAATGCCGGCCGCCTGCCAGCAAAAGTCTATCGCGAGTGTACGCTCTACACCACGCTCTCGCCATGCGCGATGTGCTCGGGCGCAATCCTGCTCTACGGCATTCCCCGCGTCGTCATCGGCGAAAACCGCAGCTTCATTGGCGAGGAAGAGCTGCTCCGCTCGCGCGGCGTGTCCGCTACCGTTCTCGATGACCCCGATTGCATCCGCCTCATGTCCGACTTCATCCGCTCTCATTCCGAACTCTGGAGCGAAGACATCGGAGTGTAACTCTTTCTTTCGCCGAGCGGGGTCTGTGACCCCGCCGGAACGAACCGCTCGCAAAGCGTGAATTTCTTTTCCATTATATATAGCGAAATTTGAGGAGGGTTCCATGATTAGAGGATTAGTGCTGTACTTCGCTCTTCTTGTTCTTGGTTTTATCACCGGCATCGGTTCAGTGCATCAGGCAATAGCAGCGGAGCAGCCGGAGAACTGGAACGGCGTTCCATTCGGCGGGAAACGCGGTGTCGCCGCGGCCATCATTGACTCTCTTTTCGCCGTTCAGTTCAAAGAAGAGAACTCGATTATGGCGGTCGCCATTCAACAAGAGGATACTTTACTCGTCCGTTTCATTTTCGACCCAGTCAGGCACGAACTAACTGAAGTGTCGTATGGGGGCAATGCATGGCTAGGCGATCCAAGGCTTGGTGAGTATGCAGAGAATCCACTTGAAATTTCATTCGCCTCGGTCGAACGAAGGTTCACCGAAGAATATGGCAAACCAACCGTTAGTCAGACTTACCTCATTCCGAATCCACTTCGTAAATGGCAATGGGATTCGCGAGATGATTACACACTGACGATATCTCTCACTGCCATTGGTGGCAATGCGCGTGTCAAGTACAACTGGAGACCTCTAATTTCGAAACCCGTGACTGTGTTGCCAACAGTACCGCAAAATAATCAAACCGATAACGATACGATTACGAGTATTTCCGACGAAATCTATTATGCATCCCTCCTTACACATCACAACGCGAATTCCACGGTCTATGCTATTGGGGGCCTGTGCATGCTTGCGGCAGGAACAGTATCTTTTTTCTCTGCGAACGCATGGAGCAACGAGGCAAAGAACACAGACGATATAATAGAACAGAACCCTGACTTGAGGTCAGTCTTCGAGAAGCAACGCGATCGTTATAAGCGATACTCTGGCCAGTTGATCGCAGTTGGTGCGTTTTGTTGCCTTGCAGGCATTGTGCTTGAATTGTTTGCTTTAGATGAATCGTACGAGGCGAACAAGTTTCTGCGATTGTCCGCCATAAGTAGTCTGGAGCAAGCCAAGCTGCAACTCGCCATGAACTTCTGAGCAATACTGCTGAATTATGCTGCGGTGTCGGCTGCTTGCAGCCGACCCATCAGCCGAAGCCTCGCCATTGCCGGTCTGGAGACCGACAACGGCGATCCGGGTCTTCTTTCTGATTTCCAATTTCTCATTTCTGATTTCTCTTTGCCATGTCTCAGACTCTCATCGAAAAAATCGCCCAGCGGTTCGCCGTTGGACTCGACGCGGGCCACGTCGTCCGCGCCGGAGATTATCTCTCGATCCGCCCCGCCCATGTCATGACCCACGACAACACGGGCGCGGTCATCTCCAAATTCAAGAGCATCGGCGCGAAAAAAATGGCTAACTCCCGTCAGCCGGTATTTGCGCTCGATCATGACGTGCAGAACCGCACGCCGGAGAATCTCGCCAAATACGCCAAGATCGAAGCGTTCGCGCGCGAGCACAGCGTGGATTTCTACCCGGCCGGTCGCGGCATCGGCCATCAGATCATGATCGAGGAAGGCTACGCGTGGCCCGGCGACATGATGGTCGCATCCGACAGCCACTCCAACATGTACGGCGGTATCGGCTGCCTCGGCACACCCATTGTCCGCACCGACGCGGCGGCGATCTGGGCAACAGGACGCACATGGTGGCAGGTTCCGCCGATCGCGAAAGTCGTTTTGAATGGAACACTCCGCGCGGGAGTCTCGGGAAAAGACGTCATCATCGCGCTCTGCGGACTCTTCAACAAGGATGAAGTCTTGAATCACGCCATCGAATTCACGGGTGACGGCGTGGCATCGCTCTCGATCAGCGAGCGGCTCACCATCGCCAACATGACCACCGAATGGGGCGCGCTGGCCGGTGTGTTTCCCTGCGACGACGTCACGCTCGAATGGCTGCGGAAGCGCGCGGACGCTGTCGCCGAGCGCGGTCTCTGCGGCGTGCCTTCCGACAGCGATTCCGTGAAGTGCATTCATCCGCGCATGAACGAGGAACGCATTCGCCTTCTTGAAGCGGAGCCGATCGCAGCGGATGCGAATGCCGAATACGCCATTGATCTTGAACTGGAAATGAACAGCGTCTCGCCGCACGTCTCCGGCCCCGACACGGTAAAGATAATGGAATCGGTGGCGGCCTTGCGTAAGAAGAGAATCCCCGTGAACAAAGCCTATCTTCTTTCGTGCGTGAACGGACGAATGGAGGACTTGGCCGAAGCGGCAGTCGTGTTGCGCAAGAAGAAAATCGCTCCCGGTGTGAAGTTCTATCTCTCGGCAGCTTCGAGCGAGGTGCAGGCGGAAAGCGAGCGGCGCGGCGATTGGCAGGTATTAGTTGACGCGGGAGCGATTGTATTGCCGCCCGGATGCGGCGCATGCATCGGACTCGGTGAGGGTGTGCTCGAAGACAACGAAGTAGGAATCTCGGCCACCAATCGCAATTTCAAGGGTCGCATGGGATCGCGGAGTGCGCAAGCGTATCTCGCATCTCAGGCCGTCGTCGCGGCGTCGGCGATTTCCGGCTACATTGACATGCCAAATGCAGAAGCCGGTGAAAATCTCTCGCCTCCGCAAGGCCGCGTTGTCGCCCGTCATACTCCTGCTGAAGCGAGCGGCGAAACCCATATCATCGCGGGCTTTCCCGAAGTCATCGAGGGTGAACTGGTGTTCTGCCATCAGGACAACCTGAACACCGACGGCATTTATCCCGGAAAATACACCTACAAAGACGACATGACGGCCGCCGAGCAAGCGGCGGTGGTGATGGAAAATTACGATCCCGAGTTTCGTTCCATTGCCCGCAAGGGAGACGTTCTGGTCGGCGGCTTCAACTTCGGCACGGGCAGTTCGCGCGAGCAAGCTGCCACCGCTCTGAAGCACTTCGGAATTTCGCTGGTGCTGGCCGGGTCGTTCAGCGAAACCTACAAGCGCAACGCTATCAATAACGGTTTCGTCGTGATCGAAGTGCCGGAACTGACGCGCGCGCTGAAAGAGAGATTCGTCAGCGCCAAGCTCACTACTCGCACGGGGATCAAAGCCAAACTCGATTTCCGCCGCTCGGTTCTCGAAGCGGACGGCAAGCGCTATGCGCTCGCTCCGCTGGGAGCCGCGGCGCAGGAACTGGTACTTTCGGGGGGACTCGAAAACTGGGTGAAGGAACGCCTATGATGTACCTGCGAAAACCTTCGCTTGGGAGACTTGTCATCACTGCCGTGATCGGAGTTGCGGCAGTGATGTGCTTCAACGAACCGTTGCTTGCGCAGGACGCCTGGCTTAGTGGTCGCGTTATGCGGCGCGGCTACCGTCCGATGCGCGGTGCCGCCGTGAGCTACACGCACGTTCCCAGCGGTCTCACGTTTCACACACAAACCGACGATTCCGGCAGGTACGCGCTCACCGGTCTACCGCTGTCGGCCGACGAATCCGAGGAGCGCGCGCATAACGTTCCCGTAGCTGTGGTCACCAACAGCGGTGGCGCCTCGCACGCCATTCTGTTCATTCACCCATCACCGGTGCGGTGCGTGAAGATTTTCGATGTGTTGGGCAGACGCGTTGCCGACCTACAGTTGACCGTCCGGCAAATCGGCGCGCAGTGGCAAAGTTCGGCGCTGTGGGACGGTCGCACAGACGACGGCGTTCCCGTCGCCAACGGAGTGTTTTTCGCCGTTGCCGAGGATCGCTCGCCGCCGCAAGCGTTGCGTTTTGTGCATCTGCGAGGCGGTCAGGCCGCGTCGCCGTCCGCGCTGCGGAACGCCGGTCTGCAATCTGATGACGGCGCGAGATCGCATGCGCCGCGCGAGACTCTCGATGATAGCGAATATCTTGTCCGCATCGAACCGGACATGCACGGAGAGCGTTTTCTCCCGCGCAGCTTCTCGCGTTTCCTGCACGAAGGCGATAACGGTTCGCTGACCGATACCGTGTTCATGGCGGTGCCCGCGCGCGTTCTGTTCGTCGGCAACAGCTACACCTATTTCAACAACGGCCTCGACGTGCACGTGCAGGCGATGATGCGCGAAGCGGATTCCGACCGGCCGTTCACCGCTGAGCGGGTGGCCTTCGGTGGCTATACGCTCGAAGCGCACTGGAACAACGCGCAAACCTGCAGCACCATCACCGCCGGAGATTGGGACTGGGTGGTTCTACAGGAGCAGAGCACGCGGCCCATTGATGATCCGCCGCTGATGTTCGAGTATGCCGTACGTCTTGACAGTCTGATCCGCTCCTCGGGCGGCGAAAGCGCCTTCTTTATGACATGGGCCCGCGAGTGGAATCAAACCATGATCGAGGGCTTGGCGGAAGCCTACAATCTGATTGGCGATTCCGTGCGCGCGCCGGTGATGCCGGTAGGCCGCGCGTGGCAACAGTGTCAGGCCGGCGGGTCCGGCATTGATCTCTACGACACCGACGGCAGCCACCCCACGGTGTGCGGCACGTATCTGGCGGCTTGCGTTTTCTGCGCCGCACTCAGCGGTGAAAGTCCGCAAGGCATCACCTACGACATCGGCGGCTCCATCTCCGCCCCCGACCGCGACTATTTGCAGTCCCTCGCCTGGAGCGTCATCCGCACCTTCGGCCCGTAATTTCTCCGTTCACGGGGGGAGACCTGTTTTCCTCTAATTGCAGGGGAAAAGGATTCTTCTTTGTGATTCTGGACGCCCGCGAAGACGCGATGTCTGGAATCACTCTTTACCCAGCACTCACCGACAATCTCGAAAACTGGGTCAAACAGCGATTGTGATTTCATCCTTATCTTTGTGCAGAGTAAAAAAGAACGGGCACAGCTTTCGGCTGTGCCCGTCGTTCTTCATGCAATCTGAAATCTATCCGTTCTGAGCTCCGTGATTATACACGGAAACCGGCACAATTCCCTGCATTCGCAAGTATAGCGTAAGCTGACCGCGATGATGAAGATGTTCCTGATAGACCATGTCGAGAAGCTGCCAGCCCGCGAGGTCTTCGCCAAGTATGCGAATACGTGATACGAGTTGTGCGTCGGTGATGCGATGGATCCCCTCATCTGCCGCGGCAACCTGCAGATCCACCCACTTCATCAGCATGGCCTTGTTCGAAATCCTGGGTTCCACCGTGGGAACGTGGCGTCCGGCCAGAACCGAGTTGACGGCTTCGGAAAGGAAATGGTAGTTGTGCGTAACCAGCTCGGCGACACTGCGAACCAGAGGAGTCGGCCGGAAGTCCAATTTGTCCTCGGGGAACTGATCCACGATCCGCCGCGTAGCCTCAAGCATTTTCCGAAACTGCGCCCACTGTTCCTTCATCTGTGACTTCGTCATCAAGTTCATGCCTCATCGCGGTCGGGACTGCTCATACATGCGCTCGAGTATTCAACGGTTTAGAACACCTGAATTGGCGGGATCCCGATCAGTCGCAGGTACACGGTGAGCTGACCGCCGTGATGCAGCACCTCGTCGTAGACGAACGACAGCATCTGCCAGGCCGGGAACTTCACGCCGTAGGCCTCGATACTCACCGCCAGTTGTGCATCAGTGATTTTGTTCAAATCGGTGTAGCACGTTTGCACCTGCTTGTCTATCCATGCCAGGAGGGCGGCCTTGTCGGCTAACACGGGTGCGGTGGTCGGTACGTGCTTTGCGGCCAGCACCGTGCCGGTTGCTTCCGTCAGCATTCCGTAAATATGAACGGCAATCTCCTGCGCTGTGCGCGCTTCCACGACAGGCTTGTAACCAAGTTTGTCGCCGGGGAACTGATTCACGAGTTTCCGTTTGTGATCGAGATGTATCTTGAGATGATCGTACATCCCGACGATTTGCTGCTTGTTCATAACCGACCTCCCTCGTGTGTGTTGGAGAACCTTTCCGTAGGATTTCTTCTCCCGTGGTGATGTCGTCAGTGCTTCGCGTGTTCCAAAGCCATGCGTTCGGCTTCTTGGATCGTGGGGCGAATCTTCTTGATGACCAACAGCAGCACTCCCGCAGCGCCCACCGAGGCAATGGAAAGAATCATGAAGAACGAGCTGTGCGGCATGTGGTCCCACAGACTGCCGACGAGACCACTCAAATAGTTGCCCGTGGCCGTCGCCGCGAACCATCCGCCCATCAGAAGTCCGCGCATCCTTGCCGGCGCCAGCTTGTTGACCAGCGAAAGTCCCATCGGCGAGAGACAGAGCTCACCCATGGTGATGACGGCATAGGTTGAGATGAGCCACCCGATGTTGACGCGGCCGATGTCTCCGCCGACCAGTCCCGCTCCCGTCATGATCGCGTAGGCTCCCGCCGTGAGCAACATACCGATGCCGATCTTGGCGGCGGTGGAGGGCTCGCGCCGCCGATGCCGCAGTATGGTCCAAAACATCACCAGCAGCGGCGTGAAGGCGAGCACGAAAAACGGATTGATGGCTTGCGTGAGCTCACCCGCTAGCCGCGGTTCACCGGTTTCCCGCAGGTGCTCCGCATCCAGAATCACGGTCGGCATGTTGGTCGCATCCGTGGCGTCCCGCGCCCAGAACGTCAGTGTGTAGCCGTTCTGGTGGAAGGCCATCCAGAATACGACCACAATGGCAAACACCATCAACAGCGCGAATATGCGTGAACGTTCCTGATGGCGCGTCAGCTTGATCTCGCGGACATCATGCGTAGTGCGATTCTCGGTTTCGCCACTGACGGTATACTTGCGGAGAGAGGCGAAAAGGATGAGCGAGATAATCATTCCGATGCCCGCCGCGCCGAACGCGTAGTGCCAACCGTAGGCGTTGCGGAGCCATGCCGCCACGAGGGGCGAGAAAAACGCGCCGACGTTGATGCCCATGTAGAAAATATTGTAGGCTTCGTCGCGCTTCTCGGGCATGTCGCGGTAGAGATTGCCGAGCAGTGTCGAGATGTTCGGTTTGAAGAGGCCGTTGCCGATAATCAGACATCCCAGACCTGCAAAGAAGGTGGGCAGCGGCGGAAACGCCAAGAGGAAGTGCCCCAGCCCCATGAACACCGCGCCAATCAAGATCGCTCTCCCGAATCCGAGCACGCGATCGGCCAGCAGACCGCCGAACAGCGGACTGAAATACACGAGACCGATGTACGCGCCGTAAATCTGCCCCACCTTGGCCGTACTGAAACCGAGCGCTTCGTTCATGTAGAGCGCGAGAATCGAGAGCATGCAGTAGAAACTGAATCGCTCCCACATCTCGGTAAAGAACAGAACCGGAAGGCCCGGCGGGTGTTTGCGCTTGACGAAAGTAACGGGTACGGTCACGGATGTCTCCTCGATCTAACGAACCTTCGGGAAAGTGCTATTGAGTGGACGTGAGCGCCGCTTGCTCAGCCTCGGCGATGATCGGACGAATGAACTTGATGACAAAGAAGAAGATTGCCGCCGCCGCCAGCGACGCGACGACCATAATCAGGAAGAAACTCGAATGCAGCATGTGATCCCACAGTCCGCCGATGAGTCCGGCCAGAATTCCGCCGACCGCGGAAGCGGCGAACCAGCCGCCCATCATCATCCCCCGAATGCGAGCCGGAGCGAGTTTACTGACCAGCGACAAGCCCATCGGCGACAGGCACAACTCGGCTATGGTAATCGTCGCGTAGGCCGAAACCAGCCATCCAACGTGAACGCGGCCGAAGTCGCCGCCGATAAATCCCGCCGAGGTCAGAATCATGTATGCACCGGCGGTAATGACCATTCCGATACCGATCTTGGCGGCGGTGGACGGTTCGCGACGACGACGACGCAAAAGATTCCAGAATCCCACCAACAGCGGTGTGAACAGCAACACGAAGAACGGATTGATCGCCTGCGTCAGTTCGGCCGCCAGTCGCCGTTCGCCGGTTTCCTGCAGGTAGTTCCGGTCGAGGGTCACGTTCGGCATATTGGCGGCATCCGTGGCATCGCGCGCCCAGAAATTGAGCGTAAAGCCGTTCTGCTCAAAGGCCATCCAGAACACGATCACCACCAGGAACACCAGCATCAACGCCGCCAGCCGTTTCCGCTCCTGCTGTTTCGAGACCGGATGCTTGACATGCGCGCCGTCTTCGATGATATCGGTATGAATATCTCCCGCGACGTAATGTCTCTTGAAAACGATGAAAATGATCCCCGAGATAATCATCCCGATCCCCGCCGCTCCGAACGCATAGTGCCAGCCAAGTGTGTTTCGCAGCGTGGCGGCCACGAGCGGCGAAGCGAACGCGCCGAGATTGATCCCCATGTAGAAGATATTGAATGCGTCGTCGCGCTTCTCGGGCATATGGCGATAGAGATTGCCGAGCAAGGTCGAGATGTTCGGTTTGAAGAGGCCGTTACCGATGATGAGGCAACCGAGTCCCGAGAAAAACGTGAGGAGCGGCGGAAACGCCAGCAGGAAATGTCCCATCCCCATGAAGGCCGCGCCGATCAGAATCGAACGACGAAAACCCAGCCAGCGGTCGGCGATGATTCCGCCCAGGACCGGACTGAAATACACGAGGCCGATGTACAGGCCGTAGATTTGCCCGACTTTGGCCGTGCTGAATCCCAGCACTTCGTTCATGTAGAGCGCGAGAATCGAGAGCATACAGTAGAAACTGAACCGCTCCCACATCTCGGTAAAAAACAGAACGGGCAGGCCGGGAGGATGTTTGTGCTTGACGGGAATCGCCGCGGATGGAAGGGTCATGGGCTAAGGAGGATTGAACAGATGTGCCGATCAGAAGCGTATGGCTAAGATAGCATTTCTCCGCCTTTCCGCAAGGGGACAGAGCAAGCAAGGAAAAATCGTTGCCGCAGGTCTTTGACCTGCCCTTCTCTACCCTTCCAGCGCCATAAAGAACGGCTGTTCGAGGGCTTCGCAGATCCAGCGGAGGAAGCGCGCGCCGTCGGCTCCGTCAATGACGCGGTGATCGTAGGAGAGCGAAAGCTGCAACATCAGGCGCGGTACGAACTGGTTGTCTTTCCACACCGGTTCCATGCCCGCGCGGCTGATGCCGAGAATCGCCACCTCCGGCCAATTCACGATGGGCGAGAAATGCGTGCCGCCGACGGTTCCGAGATTGGTGATCGAAAACGTGCCGCCTTCGAGATCGGTCGGGCCGAGTTGACGGTTGTGAGCCTTCTTGGATAGCTCGATCAGCTCGATGGCCAGCTCGGTGATGTTCTTCTCGTCCGCACTGCGGATGACGGGAACCAGCAGGCCGCGCTCGGTATCTACCGCTACGCCTACGTTCACGTAGTCCTTCCCGATGATTTCGCGGCGTGCCATATCCACGCTGGTGTTGAACTGCGGGAATTGTCGCAGCGCCGACGCGACCACCTTGACCAGCACGGCCGTCAGCGTAAGTCGCCCGCCCGCCTGCTCGACCTTCTGCGCGTAGCGTTTGCGCAGGACTTCGAGCTCGGTGATGTCGGCGCTGTCGTATTGCGTGACCTGCGGAATCACCTGCCACGCGTGCGAGAGATGTTCCGCCGTAGCCTGCCGCACACTACTCATCGCTTTTCGCTCGATCTTGCCGAAACGCGAAAAATCGGGTAGTGGAATTTCTGCGGACGGCGCAGAGGGAACCATCGGTGCTACACTCGCCATCGCACGAACGTCTTCTTCGGTGATTCGTCCTTCCGGGCCGCTGCCTTTCACCGAGGAGAGATCCACGCCCATTTCACGCGCAACGCGACGTACTCCGGGCGAGGCAGGAATCTCGGCGGCATCGGTGGGTGTGGATGACGGCTCGGCCTCCTTCGTTTTAGAGAGAGCTTCGGCAGGAGGAGCAGCTTCCTTCTTGGGCGGTGCAGAGACGGCCAGCTCGGCATTCGGATCGGTCTCGATACTGAACACGACCTGCCCTACGTCCACCTTGTCTCCCTCTTCGACGTGGATTACTGCTATTCGACCTTCCACTTCCGAAGGCACTTCCACGATGGCCTTGCCCGTCTCAAGTTCGAACAGCGATTGCTCGGGCTTGACCTCGTCTCCCACCTTCACCATAATCTTGACGATCTCACCGTTCTCGATGTTTTCGCCAAGATCAGGAATCTTGAATTCAACTAACATGATGTCTCCAATCTATTCGATCCGGGCACGGCAGACCGTGCCTGTGCGAGTTAAGTCAGTATCGGCGCCACCCTCGCTGGATCAATCTGCATATCCCTGATCGCTCCAGCTATCATAGTCGCGTTTACTTCTCCTGCGCGCATGAGTTGATAGAGTGCCGCGAGGGCAATGTGCCGCGCGTCCACCTCGAAGAACGCTCTCAACTCGGCACGCCCGTCGGATCGGCCGAAACCGTCCGTACCGAGTGTATGCAGTGGGCCGGGCAAATGCGCAGCGATTGATTCGGGCAAGGCCTTCACATAATCGCTGGCCGCCACGAACACATGCTCGCCCTCGCCGAACACCTGCGTCACGTATGGCACGCGCGGCGTCTCTTCAGGATGCAGCAGGTTCCAGCGCGCGCCGGCCAAAGCGTCGCGATGCAGCTCTTTGTAGCTGGTCACGCTCCACACGTCGGCATGAACTCCATACTTTTCGGCCAGCATCTCCTGAGCCTTCACCGCTTCGTTCAGGATCGTCCCGCTGCCCAGAAGATGTACCTTTTGTTTGCCGTTTGCACTCCCTGCGCTCTTGAAACCATAGATGCCGCGCAGAATCCCGTCCGCCACTCCTTCCGGCATCGGCGGCTGCGCGTAGTTCTCGTTCATCAGTGTGATGTAATAGAAAATGCTCTCCTGTTTCTCGTACATCCGCCGCAGTCCCTCGCGAATGATCACCGCTAATTCATAGGCAAAAGCGGGATCATACGCGACCAGATTCGGAATCGGATACGCCAGCAGATGACTGTTCCCGTCCTGATGCTGCAATCCTTCTCCCGCCAACGTGGTGCGCCCCGCCGTCCCGCCGAGTAGGAATCCCCGCGTCTGCATGTCACCCGCCGCCCACGCCAAGTCCCCGATCCGTTGCAGGCCGAACATCGAGTAATAAATGTAAAACGGAATCACCGGCACGCCGTGACTCGCATACGACGTCCCCGCCGCAATGAACGAAGACATCGAGCCCGCTTCGGTGATTCCTTCCTCGATGATCTGCCCGTCGGTGGCTTCGCGATAGTAGAGGAGATTTTCGCGATCCACCGGCTCATAGACCTGACCGATGTGCGAGTAGATTCCGAATTGCCGGAACAACGATTCCATCCCGAAGGTGCGCGCTTCATCGGGAACGATCGGCACCACCAGCTTGCCGAGCTTCGGGTCGCGCAGCAGCTTAGACAAAATGCGCACGAACACCATCGTGGTGGAAACTTCGCGTCCCTCTGTTCCCGTGCGAAACTCGTCGAAGAGGTCCGGCTCCTGCACCGACACGCTCGGACAGGAGATCATTCGCCGGGGAACGGGTCCGCCCAGAGCCTTACGTCGCTCGCAGAGATATTGGATTTCCGGGCTGTTCTGCGGCGGGCGATAGTAAGGAACCTCTTCGAGTTGCGTTTCGGGAATCGGAATGCGGAACCGTTCGGCGAATTCCTTCACCGCCTTGGTGTCCATCTTCTTCTGTTGATGTGTGATGTTGCGTGCTTCGGCCGCGTCACCGAGACCGTAGCCCTTGATCGTTTTAGCCAGAATTACCGTCGGACTTCCCGTGTGCTCGACGGCGGCTTGGTAGGCGGCGTACACTTTCTCCGGATCATGTCCACCCCGCCGTAAG
Source organism: bacterium (assembly GCA_018812265.1). GTDB lineage: Bacteria > Electryoneota > RPQS01 > RPQS01 > RPQS01 > JAHJDG01. The sequence continues at coordinate 13,274 of JAHJDG010000224.1, forward strand.
CGGTGGATCTCATCGTCAGAGAGATGTTCCACGAGTTTCAGAAGGCGCGGATCCGTGCTGAAGAAATGCTCGCGTGTGTAGCTCCCCGGTTCCACCGAGTATTTCTGATAATCGCCGTCCACCGCGTCGTTCATGCGCTGCACGAGCAAACCATCACGGTCGGCTTCGATCAGCGGATCCCAGTCGTCTCCCCAGATCACCTTAA
>JAHJDG010000225.1 GCA_018812265.1 bacterium
CCACGTGGATGGTGACGGGCACATTGGCCGAGAGACATTGCACGAGCAGAGAATTCGACGCGTGCGGCGCATTCTCTCTGACCAATGACTCGCCCAGCGCCTCACCCAAGCCAAGACCTTTCCGTTCCGCTTCCTCCACCGCGCGAGCATAGAACTCGCCGGTTTCACGCGCCATGCCGAATCGGCCGTCACGAAGCGTGTCGGCGACGTCTTCCGAGGTCTTGCCGAAGAGGGCGATTTCGCAGTCGTGTACGCTAAACGCTCCGTGGGAAGCGACGCAAGATATGTATCCCGCGCGCAGAAGTTCGATCAAGATCGGCGACAAGCCTACCTTCAGCGGATGGGCGCCGAGCATCCAAATGATCGGCTGTCGGGCGCGTGCAGAGTTCACGTGCGATACGAACTCGCGGAGTTCCTTCACGGCCAGAACGTCGGGAAGGGAATTCCAGAAAGCTCGAAAGGCCGACCCGCGCGGCACGGGCGCGGCGAAAACCCGATGTTCAACCTTGGATAATCGCTCGGCGATCGGGTAGGTCTTTACATTGCTCAAGTCTATCGTTTTGTATCGGGACATTCTGAAATCCCTCATTGAAAAGCGCGTGGCGGTTGGTACGATTCCATTTCGGCCGTGATGATCCCGAAGGAAACGCGCGACTCCATCTTGACCAGAAGGTGACGATCATCCGCCGTTACCCACACAAAGACCCGCGCCCCTTTCTCCTTTTTGAACAAGCCGCCGCTGCGCAGAACCGGTTCCACTTTGAAGCTGTCAAACGTGCCGGCCAGTGTCGCCACCGTCTCGCGCGCGTGAACAATAACCATGAGATCGTAGGTTTTATTCACGTCGTGCGTGCGTATGCCAAACGTATCGCCCACCGCCAGTGGGAGTGTCCGTGCGAAAAATCCCGCCGAAAGAACGTCTTGCACGCGCGGTTCCACAAAAATATCCGGCTTCCGTTCGCCGTCGTCCCACCACCTGACCAGACTGTCCGCGAGATCAAACTCGACGTATTTTTCGTCGCGGTACGGACCTTCCTGCAGCCTCTTGCGAAACCGCACCGCGTAAATCGAATCGGCGTCGAACCACGTTTCCACCGTATCGCGAACCTTGAAGATGAGATCATATCCCTTGGCCGAACGAGCCGTGGACCTGGCATGAAAGGTTAGATGTCCGTTGATGGACGTTGTATCGAGGATCTCCAGTCGCGCCTTGCCGGCCGGAATAATACCCAACGCAATGTAATAGTCTATCCGCTCGCCTGCCCACGGCAAGAACAGAGGGCGAGGTGGTGCCGTAGTATCGGGGGGAGGGATGGGCTCGACGATTCGTACACTGTCGGTATTTGGATCCGATGCGTCCGAAGCCGCAACGCGGTCACCGCCTACGGCCAGAAAAAGCCAACCGACTATCCCCAGTGCGGCAGGCAGACTGATCGCGAAGATACGACGCAACGGAAAATTTGTTGCCCGGGAAGTTTTGGTCACGCGGTTCTCCATACTCTTCTGATTTCTTCCTCATGTACGCCGGATTCCCGGACAACAACCGGCTCCCGGCCACGTACGTCCACAACCGTCGAAGATTTGCCGCTGATCAGAATACGCGTCTCGAAAACCAGATCACATGCCTCAAGGATATGGGATTTGATTTCCGAAAACAGCTTTGGGGGCGGCTGACCCGGTGAATTCGCACTCGTGGCCCATAGCGGTGTTTCCAGGCGGCGGAGCAACTCCAGAAGGAAGGGATGATTCGGCACGCGATATCCCAGAGATCGGTCGGCAGTCTGAAACTCCTCGGGAATCGCATTGGATGTTTTCCAAACCAACGTCAAAGGACCCGGCCAATAGGCTTCCGCCAGAGCCACGATCCGCCGGCCGGGTACGTCGCTCGCGCATTGACTCATGCGAACGATGTTATCAATAAGTACGGCCGTCGGTTTGGCTTCTCGTTCCGGTTTCACCCGCCGCAGCTTCTCCATGACCTGCCGGCTGAACGCTTGTCCGCCGATACCGTAAACCGTATCCGTCGGGAACAGCATGAGCGCGCCTTGCCGTGCCGCTTCGAGAGCGATCCGAATCGCCTCCTCGAAATCCATTTCATCGAGTAGAATGTGCTTCATTTACCAGCTTCCCACGATCCTGTTGAGCAGGTCTTGCTGCAGCTTGCCGACCGCTTCTTCTACGGCCAAGTCCCGATTCTCGAGCGAACCCGTGTAGGGATAAACGGCCCATCCATTGAACGTCTGTGACCAGATCGTCTCCTGCGTGCGGTTGTTGAGGAGTTCGACGACGCAGCTCAGGGCGAAGCGATATTCTTCAACGGTTTGATCGGCGCGGGCGGTGTAGGGCAAATCCTCGACACGCGTGATCCGGCCCAGCAGGATGGCGTCCGCCTGATCGGCCGAGGCGATGCGAAGAGTCCCATCCCGTTGAAAGCTGCGGACGAGTTCGTCGGTCACGCGCTCGGCAAGACCGAACTCGGCCGTCTCGTTCTCGAAGACGGGAATCGAAACGCTCTTGATATCCCCTGCCGTCTGACCGCGAAACGTGTAGGTACATCCACAGACCAGCAGCAGGAGGGCAAGGAGAGGACTAGAGAATCTCATATTCTTTCAGCTTTCGATAAAGGGTTCGCTCGCCGATAGCGAGATCGCGGGCGGTTTTGCGACGATTTCCTCCGTTCTCTTCGAGAACGCGCAAGATCTGTTCCCGCTCCATGTCACTCAGCTTTGTGGCATCGCTGACATCGGTTCCCCCTTGCACGCGATGGATCGCCGCCACCAGCAGCGACTTGATGTCGCCGACCTCGCGCCGCAAATCGAGCAGGGTTCGCAACAAGAATTCATTGTCCAGAGTTTCGGCGGGACGACCGATCAACACGGGCAAACGAGTCGGATTGACTCCCGTTTCCACGTGGGAACGAAAATGAGCCGCCGTCAGAACGGAAACTCGCCCTTCGAGCGTGAGAACGCTTTCGACCAGATTGCGCAACTCGCGAACGTTTCCGCTCCAATACTGATCCTTGAGAAGCTGAAAGGCATCGTCGGCGATGCTCGGCGCGGGAATCCGGTTTCGTTCGCAGAAATGTCGAATGAAGTGATCGGTCAGAAGCGGAATGTCTTCGACTCGTTCGCGAAGCGGAGGGACGGTGACGGTGACGGTTTTCAGGCGGTAGTACAGATCGTGACGGAACTCGCCGCGCGATACAGCAACCGCCAAATCCACGTTGGTGGCGGCGACGATGCGCACGTCCACGCGAGTGGGACGGCTCGAACCAACCCGCATCACCTCGCCCTGCTCCAGCACCCGCAACAGTTTGACCTGCACGGTGAATGGCATTTCGCCGATTTCGTCCAGCACAAGCGTACCGCCGCTGGCCTGTTCGAAATAGCCGAGTCGCTGCCGTTCCGCCCCCGTATAGCTGCCTCGCTCATGCCCGAAAATCTCACTTTCGAAAATCCCCTGCGGTATGGCTCCGCAGTTCACGAACAGCAGCGAGTGAGTGCGGCGCGGCGAAAGATCGTGAATGGCTTGCGCGACCAGCTCCTTGCCCGTGCCGCTCTCGCCGACGATGAGCACCGAGATGTCGGTGGGTGCGACCTGTGCGATCAGCGCGCGCAGCGAGCGCATGGCATTGCTCTCGCCCAATAGTGTTTTCGAAATATTCGTAGCCATATTAAACGTTCGAAGCGATGTCCCGTCGAAAGTGCAGACCCGGAACCTTCAGCCGTCCGGCCAGATCGTAGGCGCGCGTTCGTGCTTCGTCAGCGTCGCAACCCAGCCCGATCGCATTCAGCACGCGTCCGCCCGCGCTGAACGGTGCGGCGTTCTCGCGTACCGTTCCGGCGTGAAAAGTAATCTGCGTATCACTATCTTCGACTTCCACAAGCGGGAAATGTTTCTCATAATTTCCCGGATAGCCCTCGGCAGCCAAAACCACGCACACCGCCGTGCGACCGGACGACGAGTCTCCCCGAGACTGCGGATCTAATTGTCCCGTTGCGCACGCCATCATTACGCTTGCCAGATTGCCTTCCCAAATCGGAAGAATCGCCTGCGTCTCGGGATCGCCGAAACGACAATTGAACTCGATGACTTGCGGTCCATCGTCGGTCAGCATCAAACCCGCATAGAGCACTCCGCGATAGGGTGTTTCGCGCTCTTGCAGAGTCTTCAGCAGCGGCGTGACGATCGTGCGCGAGATATCAACTTGCAGCTCGGGAGTAAGATGCTGCGCCGGACAATACGAGCCCATCCCACCCGTGTTGGGTCCGCGGTCGCCGTCTTCGGCCCGCTTGTAATCCTGGGCCGGTGGAATCGGCGCATGATTTGTGCCATCGCACCAGAATAGACATGAGACCTCGCGTCCCTCCAGTCGCCGTTCAAGCACAATGTTCCGGCCCGCGTCTCCCAGCTTCTTGTCCACTAACAGAGCATGCGCGTGAGCGAGAACCTCCTGACGAGATGAGCATACAAACGCTCCCTTGCCCGCCGCCAAACCATCCGCCTTGACCACCCAGCGCTCGGGATTCGGTCTGCTCTCGACGTGCTTCAGAAGCTCATCGAAACGATCGAACACGGCATATTCGGCGGTGGCAATTCCGCAGTCACTCATGAACCGCTTGGCGAAAACCTTGGAGGATTCGATGCGGGCCGCGGCGGAGGTCGGACCAAAGCAGGGGATACCCTCTTCGGCGAGCGCGTCTCCCAGTCCGGCCGCGAGGGGAACCTCGGGACCGACCACCACCAAGTCCGGTGAAACCGTGCGAATGGCGTTCATCAATTCCGGCACACTCGCGGCACCGGTTTGCACCGAGGTCGCAATGCGATGAGTGCCGCCGTTGCCGGGCAATGCGAATAATGAGTGCGGATCGGAGTCGCGCTGCAGCCGCCACAGAATGGCGTGTTCTCGTCCGCCGGAACCGATGACCGCGATTCTCATTCTACCGGTCCAATGCGCAAGTTACCCGAAATGGATACATACTCAATAAAAGGAACGCCAAAAGAGGAATTCACCACTGTCGTACAACGGGCTCTCGCCGGCCTGCCAGAGACCGCTGATCGTGTCGGGCGCGAAATAGCTGCCCGCGAAACTTGCCGGTATGCGCTCGGAAAACACCCACGCCTCGCCGGAGAACTGGAATGACGCTTCCGCCGACGCGCCCGAAGATATCTGAATATTCAGAGTGTAGGACGGGCTAAGATCAATCGTGCCCCAGAACAATTGACCCTGTTGATTCATGTTCATCACGGCGGAAACGGGCTGGCTGACGTAGGTGCTGCTCATGATGCCTGACCACAAACCGCTCAAGTTGAATCCCGACGATTTCCGATTCACTTGAAAAGACGCCACCCCGGTCGGCTCGATGAAAGATAGATCGAGACTCGTATGCTCGATCAGGCCCCAGGCTCGATACACTACGCTGTCGCGGGAATAGCGAAAAAAAACCGTATCTCCTTCGGCGTTTACGTACACATCGTCGAAAGAAAGAACGGCTGAGCGATACCGGATCGTCCCCCCGTAGGCATCCAGCGAGTCCGGTCCCGAAAACTCCATCAGGATGTTCGTTTGACTTCCGCCCAAGTTGCCGATCCCCACGTAGGTTCCGGCCAGCGTTGCCTGTTGTTCCGCCGGCGAATCCGTGGGAGATGATTTGCATCCCGTCAGCAGAACGGCGAATCCGAAACCGATCATGCAGAAAATCCGGCGCATTTGCACACCAATCGGGTGTCGTCTCATTTCATCTGCTCCTTGAGACGCACGATTTCGTCCCGGAGTTGGGCGGCTTTTTCGTATTCCTGTTTGCGGGCCAGAGTGCGCATTTCCTTCTCGAGTCTCCCGATCAGGTCTTCCATGGCGCCGAACGTCAAATAGTCCTGAGGCGAATCCTTGACGATCTCGCGGACCTTGTCGTCGGCTATGCGCGTCGCATGAAGAACGTCTTCCACCGACTTGACGATCGTCTGCGGCGTGATTCCATGCTCCTCGTTATAAGTACATTGCAGAGTCCGGCGACGCTCGGTCTCGCGGATAACCTTCTGCATCGAATCGGTAACGGTGTCCGCGTACAGAATCACTCGCCCCCTCACATTGCGGGCGGCCCGTCCCGAAATCTGCATCAAGCTCCGTTCACTCCGCAGAAATCCCTCCTTGTCGGCGTCGAGAATGGCGACCAAAGACACTTCCGGTAAATCCAGCCCTTCGCGAAGGAGGTTGATTCCCACCAGCACGTCGAAATGTGCCAGTCGCAGATCCCGCAGGATCTCCACGCGGTCCAGAGTCTCGATCTCGCTGTGCAGATAACGAACCCGCACGTCCATGTTCTTGAGATACTCGGCCAGGTTCTCGGCCATACGCTTCGTGAGCGTCAGCACCAGCGCCCGTTCCTTTCGCTCTACGACGGCCTTGAGTTCCCCCAAAAGATCGTCAATCTGACCGTGAGAAGGGCGGACCTGAATCTCGGGATCCATGAGTCCCGTGGGCCGGATGATCTGTTCGACCAATACGCCCCGGCTGCGCTCGATCTCATGATCTCCCGGAGTTGCGCTGACGAAAATGCACTGGGGGATCATGGATTCCCACTCCTCGAAAAACATCGGCCGATTGTCGAGTGCCGACGGAAGACGGAAGCCGTATTCGACCAACGCCTCCTTGCGCGCCCGATCCCCGCGATACATTGCCCGCACCTGCGGAACCGTCACGTGGGACTCGTCCACCACCAGCAGGAAGTCTTTCGGGAAGTAGTCGAACAGATTGTCGGGACGTTCTCCCGGACGCCGACCCGCCAGATGACGAGAGTAGTTCTCGATCCCGCTGCAATAGCCGACCTCGCGCAGCATCTCCAGATCATATCGCGTCCGTTGTTCCAGACGTTGTGCTTCCACAAGCTTGTTCTGGGCTCGCAGTTCAGCCACCCGCTCGTCCACTTCCAACCGGATGGAGCCCATCGCCCGCTTCAGATTCGACTCGGTGGTAATAAAGTGCTTCGCCGGATAAATGGCAAGCGTTTCCTGAGTGGCGATGACTTCACCCGTGAGAATTCGAATGTGCTTGATGGATTCCAGCGTATCGCCGAAAAACTCCAATCGGAATGCCGTCTCTTCATAGGCGGGATGAATCTCCAGAACGTCCCCGCGAATCCGAAACGTCCCCCGCGGAAAATCAAAGTCGTTCCGCGTGTAGTGGATGTCCACCAGCCTTCGTAGAAGGTCGCGCCGGTCATACTCCGTGCCGACTTTGACGATGACCAGCAATTCACGATAATCCTTGGGTGATCCCAGTCCGTAGATGCATGACACCGACGCCACGATGACTACGTCCCGTCGCTCGATCAGCGCCGTGGTCGCTTTCAGTCGCAGCCGGTCAATCTCCTCATTGATTTCGGTTTCTTTCTCGATATAGGTGTCAGTGGTGGGAAGATAGGCTTCCGGCTGATAATAGTCGTAATACGAGATAAAGAACTCGACGGCGTTGTTGGGGAAGAAGCTGCGAAATTCTCCGTAGAGCTGGGCGGCCAGTGTCTTGTTGTGCGACATGACCAAGGTCGGCTTCTGGACTTCGGCGATCACATTGGCAATAGTAAACGTCTTGCCCGACCCGGTAATTCCCAGCAAGGTCTGAAAGCGATTTCCACGCCGAATTTCTGCTGCAAGTTCAGAAATTGCCTGAGCTTGATCTCCCTGGGGCCGGAGCGCAGAAATGAGTTCGAAGGGGCGCATACGATGAATTTACGGCTTGTCTGCCATTTTTGCAAGTGCGAAGGCAGAAAGACCTATTCCGGTAAACAACTATCAAACCATGTGATACGCGGGCCATCCGAAGGCGCTTTAACCCGATTCTGGGTGGTGGAAGCTTGCTTTTCACCATGCCTTTTCGTATATTTATCACTTTGCAAAATCAACAGGATGAAAGGGAGTCCGGGCCATGATGACCGCGATGCGCGAGAATATGCCCCTCATCATGTGGATCTTGGTGGGTGCCTTCCTCGCCACGATTGTTTTTTCTTGGGGGATGGGTGGCTTCGATAGCGGCAGCTCTCTGGATGGAGTCGTGGGTCGCGTTGGAGGCCACGAAATCCTTTACGATCAGTATAATAGGTTCGTCCAAAACCAGATTGCCCAGCAGCGGGAGAAAGATACCACTGCGACCACCATCACGGAGGCGCAGATTCGTCAAATCCGCAAGGATGTCTGGGATGAGATGATCCGGAACCGGATCATGGATGCCTATGCCAAGAGATGGGACCTCGTAACATCGGACGAGGAAGTCGCCTGGGCCGTCCGCAACAGCCCACCCAACTGGATTCGCCAAAACGAAGCCTTCCTGAAGGACGGACGGTTTGATCTTGCCGCCTACGAAGAGTTCCTCCGTGACCCCCGCTCGGCGGATATTCTCATTGCGATTGAGCAGGACTATCGCGCCACCCTTAGCCACCAGAAGGTCGTAGATCGCGTGATTGCCCCCGTGTTTGTTACGGCCGATGAAGCCTGGGAAGAGTACCAAGCCACGGCTCGAAAGTACAACGCGGCGATTGTGAGTTTCTTGCCCCGCAACTACGAGGTGGACACCACCTCCGTCACCGAAAGTGAAATCCGCGCCTACTATACGGAGCATCGCGCCGACTATCGGCAGCCCGAGCGGCGCCAGCTTGCCTACATCAGCATCCCGATCGTCGCTACGATAGAGGATTCCAACCGAGTTGTCGAACTGGCTCGCGAACTCGTCATACGCTCGCAGAGCGGCGAGGACTTCGCCGAACTGGCCGGCGAATTCTCGGAAGACGGAGGTTCGGCGCAGCAAGGCGGAGACCTGGGCTATTTTACCAGCGGTCGCATGGTCAAGGAATTCGACTCGACCTGCTTCGCCACCGAACCCGGCCGCACCGTGGGACCCATAATTACGAGGTTCGGAGCCCACGTCATCAAGGTGGTGGATCGGAAGCCGGGAGCGGAAGGAGACTCCGTACGGGCCAGTCATATCCTTATCAAATGGGACGTGGGACCCGATACCGAAGAACGAATCTCCCAGAAAGCCAAAGACTTCACCGATGCCGCCAAGACCGATGGATGGGAAAGGGCGGCCGCAACCCTCGGGCTCGAAGTTCAGGAAACCGATCCGTTCCCGAAGAATCCGTCCGGCTCGATCCCCGGACTTGGCCCATTGCAGCCGCTCATGGACTTCACCTTCGCTTCCAAGACCGGAAACGTCAGCTACGTCTACCGGACCCGAGTGCGCGGCCAGGAAGCCTATGCGGTGTTCCAACTCAAAAAGATCATTCCCGAAGCCATTTCCCCCGTAGCGGATGTCGAGTCGCAGATTCGTCGAACTCTGCTGCAGGATAAACGGCTGGAATTGGCTCGGCAAGCGGCACAAGCCTTTCGCGCGCGCGTATCGGACGCAAATTCTTTCCTGGCGGTGGCCCAGACCGAAAGCCTGAAGGTAGACACCTCCGGAGAACATGCTCCACGCGACTACAATCGTTCGTGGGGATCGGATGAGGAGATTGTGAAATCGCTGTTCGCCCTCGAACCGGGCCAAATCTCGCAGCCCCTCGGCAACGCGCGCGGAGTCTATGTAGCTCTCCTCATCAACAAAACCGAGTCCAACCAGCAGCAGTTTGCCGCGCAAAAGGAGGAAATCCTCACCCGGCTGCGCCAACGCAAACAGAACAATCTCTACACCGACTGGCTGGCGCAGGCGAAGGTAGACATCGGCGTGGTGGACAAACGTCACCTCTACTACACCGACTACTGATCTCTCATTCCCATTTCTTTACCGATCCCAAGGCGCGGCTCATCGCCGACGAGCCGCGCTTTGTCTGCTGTCGAATGAACTCTTCCTTCATGTCCCAAGCTCAATTGGAACCATATCTTCGTGTCGTGTTGAGGGTGTCTAAATGAGTGATAATACCCAAAATGATGTAAACCTGCTTGATTTGTTCGCCTTTTTTGTAAAATGGCGGAAATTTCTGTTTGGCATCATTGCAGGTGCAACGATTTTTGCCGCAATAATCTCCTTCTTATTGCCACCAAAATATCGAAGCACCGCGGTCATTAGATCCGCCGAAGCCTCATCGGAAGGTATTGGAGGTTTGCTTGTGTCCAAGCTAGCGGCACTCGGGGGCATAGGAGGTCTCGGTTCATCTTTGGGAGAAATCCCGGGAGAATTCCTTGTTCTCATTCTTAAAAGCCGATGGATGACGGAGCAGCTGATTGAGGAGTTTGATCTCAGGTCAGTCTATAAGATGAAAGACCAACCTATTGAGGAAGTGATTGTCGCGGCAAATGCAAGAACTCGATTCGAACTGGATGCCGAATCACAATCGGTGGCAGTCTATGCCGAGGATCGAGATCCTGCTCGAGCACGTGCAATGGCGGATTTTCTTGTGGAACAAACCGATAGACGACATCAAGAGCTTCGATCCTACAGTGCAAGGCGAGAGAGAGAATTTATTGGCCAGAGACTTGAAGAAACCCAGGCGCATCTCACGGCATTGGAAGATAGCCTCGTTCGTTTTCAGGAACAAACGGGTGTACTTGACCCGGTTGAACAGGTCAAGGCTACTGTGCAGGCAGCGGCCGTACTCGAAGGACAGCGATTGACTACCCAAACCGAGTTGCAGTTTAAACGTATGGTACTTGGGGGAGAGAGTGATGAGGCCCATTATCTCCGCCTCAAACTGGCAAGTATTGACTCCACCATTCAGACATTGACGCGTGCCCAGTCTCAGACTAAGGATATCGCCTTTCTTCTGAATCTTGCCGACACTCCTGAAAAAGCACTAACCTATCTCCGCCTCATGAGAAATATTGAGATTCAACAGATTCTTGTCGGCTTCCTCCTGCAAAGGTACGAGGAAGCACGACTTGAGGAACATCGCAATACTCCTACAATCATGCGATTGGATCCGGCTGTTCAGGCGACTAAACGAGTTTGGCCTCGTAGGGGCCTTATGACCGTTGTTGCGGCTCTTGCTGCCTTGGTGTTCGGTTCGGCGTTCGGTATGGTTGTTGACTTTGTGAAATCTGCATCCGACAATCCTGCAAATCCTAACTACGATCGAATCAAGAAGATTCGCGGAAGTTGGTCACACCGCTAGAATAGGTTTCGGATTCTGACTCCTTTCTTAGACACTATAAAGCGAACCCGACTTTGGTCTCTGATTGCCTGCTCTCGGGCAATTCAGGGATTATTGCTCGCGATACTGATATTACTTCTCTGGCAAATTGTTGTCTACTCTGGCCGGCTTACGTTGATCCTGATTGCCGTAGCTGCGCTCTTCGGAGGACTTTTTCTGTTCAAATACCCTTTTTGGGGTGCAGTTGGAGTAGCATTTGCGGCCGGGTCTAATGTCTCATCGTTTCTGCCTTCTGTTGTTTCTCCAATAATTCTTCTAAGTCTGAGCGCGGTGCTGGCACGCAAGCTTCTTAGATCAGAACTCAGTGTCTACATGCCACCCGTGTTCTTATGGGGTATTCTGCTGTTTACATGGCATACTACAACGATTCTTTGGGGCGGCGCATATGATCAAATTCAACCATTGCATTACGTTCGACTCATCCTAATCATGTTGGCCGTATTATGGTGCATCGAAACACCGAAACAACTGATTATCGTGATGGCTGCCGCCGCGCTGGGGATAGTCTTCTCAGTTGCCGTCACAATTCATGGTCTCATCGGTTTCTTTTCCTCAGGAGCATTGGTACAATCAGAGGCAGCAGCTGGCAGAGTGTCAGAAGCACGCTTCTTCGGTACTTGGACCGATCCAAACATCATGGGGCAATCCATTGTTCCAATTCTTGCTTTGTGTTTCGCTTTCTTCAGAAGTCGATTATCTTTCTGGCTTCGGTGCCTGGCTGTTGTCACCATGGTTGTGGGTATTCTCGGTGTATTGCTTTCTTTATCGCGTGGTGCCATGGTACTCACTGCAACAGCATTGGTATTAATGGTCTGGGCGGACAAATACCGTTGGGTATTTGCCGGCATGGTGAGTCTGATGATAGCTTTGATGCTCATTATCATACCTTCCGATGTAGTTGGACGTGCTACTTCATTGGGAAAAGGCACACAGGATAGATCACTAAGCCAAAGAGCTGAGATGGTTCGTGGAGGAATACACCTTATTGAGAGATCATTTCCTTTTGGTGTTGGCGCCGGCAACATTCAGACCTACTCGGCTGACTACTCGCTCTCACTCCGTAAAGGGATTGTGGCTCATAATGGCTATGTTGACATTCTCGTTGAGTCAGGTCTTATAGGCCTGGTGCTTTTACTTGGTGCCTATGCGTCTTCAGCCAGATCCATTCGGATAAGAGTATGGCGCACTCGCCCTGGTGATCTTGAACAGAATACGGGGATTGCCTTATTGATTTCATTGGTGGCTGTGGTCATGGTAAATATATTTAGCAGCTATTGGAGTTATGATCTATTGTGGTTCATTCTCGCGCTTATTGCCGCAAGATCGCATGTTTTCCGACGCGAGCCGAAGATCGTTTTGGCTTGATACCCTCTACATTTCATTGCGCAATGAAACTATCCTTTTTTTCGAAATAGAGGCATAGTTGTCTGCCTATTGTTATTGAATGTCATAGAGGCACCAATTGTCGTTATGTGGCGCTAATAGAAGTAGTGTGGTCGCTTTCTCATGAGCCACTCGCGACTATGGTCACTACTACTTTTTTTGGATATCATTCTCCTCCAGCTAGCTTTCTTCGGCGTCTACTGGTGGCGATTCCAAAGCGGGCAGTTTGTCAATCCGGTTTCCTTTCAGCCGGGGGAGTTGTTGATACCCAGCTTGATTGTCTGCGGATACTGGGTGCTGCTCCTGGCGTGGTTCGGATTGTATCGTTTCGATCCTCTGCAGTCGCGGGCCGTCGCCGCCGCCCGATCTTTCAGAGCGGCCGCTGTGGGCGCCTTGATTCTCTTTATCCTGACCTTCAATCCGCAGCGCCCCCTGCCAAGTTCACGGATTATTCTTGCCGCCTACGGTATGGCGATCTTTCTCATTGTCAGCGGCAATCGCGTCGGCCTACTGACCATCCTGCGCGAATTCCGCATCCGTGGCATCGGTGCGTTCCGCACGCTCCTGGTCGGCAGGGGATCACGGGCGGACACTCTCTTGAAGTATTTGGAAGTTCACCCCGGTCTCGGTCTCCACATCGCGGGGTTTGTCGGCAGCCCGTCGAGTGCGGCACCATCTCAACCGGTACGCTATCTTGGAAATTATTCCCTTCTGCGGAAGTTGCTTCGACACGGAGCCTATCAAGCCGTCCTGCTTGCTCCGGATGATGAAGACGAACGGCAGCTCGGTCGGATCGTGCGATTGCTGCAAGATCTCCGCGTACGCGCGTTCATTTCAGCCGATCAGTATCGGCTGCTCATCGGTCAGGTAAAGCCGACTCGCATTCCCGGTCACCCACTGGTGGATGTACGGCCGGAATTGCTGTCGCTGACAGAACGCGCCCTCAAACGGTTGACGGACATCGTGATCAGCGCGAGTATGCTGCTGATTACCCTGCCGCTGTGGATCTTGCTCGCGATTCTCATCCCGTTGGATTCGCCCGGCTCAATCTTCTACAGCCAGCGGCGCGTAGGTCGCAACGGGCGAACGTTCCGCCTCTACAAGTTCCGTTCGATGATACGCAACGCCGAGAAACACACCGGACCCGTTCTGACGCAACAGAATGATCCGCGTATTACGCCCATCGGTCAAGTGATTCGTCGCACCCGGCTCGATGAGCTCCCCCAACTTATCAACGTGTTGTCGGGCCGGATGAGCATGGTGGGACCGCGGCCGGAACGCGTGGAATTCGTCAAGCGTTTCGTCAGGGAAATCCCCCTCTATGAACGCCGCCTGAACGTGAAACCGGGAATCACCGGCTGGTCGCAGGTTCATCTCCGCTACGACAGTCGTGCCGATCAGATCGCCGTAAAATTGCAGCATGACTTCTTCTACATCGAGAACATGTCCTTGCCGCTCGACCTGAGAATTCTGTTCATGACTCTATTCGTCGTTCTTCGCGGCGAGGGACTCTGACAAACACAACACCCATGCTCGACATTCGATACATACGTGAAAACCCGGAAGCCGTTCGCCAGCGGCTTGCTCTCAAAGGAGAGCGGCAGCAATTGGATCTGCTCCTGAATCTGGACGCGCGCCGTCGTGCCGTGATCGAGGAAACGGACGGATGGAAGGCGCGGCGGAACGCTATCAGCAAGGAAATCGCACTGCACGCCCGATCAGGGAGTGATCCAACATCACTCAAGAACGAAAGCCGCGAGATCGGAGAGCGCATCACGCACGGTGACGATGAGATCCGCAGAGTGGAGACGGAACTCAAGGATATCCTGC
>JAHJDG010000226.1 GCA_018812265.1 bacterium
ACCGGCCGTCGGCTCGTCCAATACGACAATGTCGGGATCATGGACCATCGCCTGCGCCAGACCCACGCGCTGCCGGTATCCCTTCGAGAGCTGGCCCACGTCCTTGTGCATCACGTCGCCCAGTCCGCAGCGTTCGATAATGTTCTTCCGCCGTGACGGCTGCTGATCCTTGGCGATTCGCCGCAGGTCAATCACGTAGTCCAGATAGTCGGATACGCTCATGTCCTGATAGACCGGAGCCATTTCCGGAAGGTAGCCGATCTTCCTGCGGACCTCCAGCGAATGCTCCTCCACGTCCAGGCCATCCACCCGAATTGTCCCCGATGTGGGAGGCATGTAGCAGGTAATCATTCGCATGGTGGTGGTCTTCCCGGCTCCGTTCGGACCGAGAAAACCGAGAATCTGACCCGAGGGAATGGACAACGTGACATTGTCCACCGCCTTCGCGCCAGTGTAGGATTTGGTAACCTGTGACAATTCGATCATAGACTGTTCACCATAGAGAATGTCCAGTTGACACGACTTTCACTAACTAAAAATTTACTCCTCACGGCGGGCATATGTTCCCAAAATCCCGGTCGAGTGTTCATCTTCTGCATCTCCAAATAACATATTGATAAATAGTATAATCTGCAATCATCCACCCATTCTCAGACAGATAGTTGAGAGACATCACAGTATTTGACCCTCTGGTCAACTAAGGAGCGGGGCCTATCGAGGCTTGGCCAGATCCACCCGGATCTCACGCACCGAGTCCCCCGCGGAAAAAGTCAGGGCTTCAGTGTAGTCCGGGAACTCCGGATTACGGAGCGTAATCGTATGGGTTCCCAGCGGCTGGAAGATGATCTTCGAGGAGGGTGTGCGAAGGACGAATTGATCGTTGACGTACACGTCCGCCCACGGTTTCACGGAAGCAATGCGGATTCGTGCGACGTAGTCATACAAATTCACCTGCAAGCGGGTGGTATCTCCACCGCGAACGGCTGCCGCAAGAATGATCGGCAGCCCGATTTCGGGATTCATAAAAACGACGTTATAGCTACCCGCTCGCACCTCTATTGTCCGCTTGAGCGGCGTGGTTCCCACCAGCGAATCGCCGATATACACCTGCGCCCACGGCCGGCTCACGACTTCGAGAAAGCCCGTCTGCGGCTCAAGAACCGGCTCGATGGGCTTCTCGACGGGAATTTGAGGTTCAACGCGCGAAGTGAGCCGCCGCCCTTCCGTGTCAAGGAATTCTTCGGGAACAGGTTCGCGTTGAACCACCGGAATCGTGTCGGATCGTCCCGGCGGCACGTTGGCTGAATCAAAGGGCGAAACGGCAGCCATCGTGTCCATCGGTTGCTGCTCGCTCGTTCCCTCTTCGGTGGTTGGGCGCGTCAGCGTGGCGAGGTGAAAGATCAGGCCGGCGCCGGCAACCAGTAGGGTAATAATCGTGAACAGGCGGAACGGCTTGGACCAGGCTCGAATCCGTGCCACCGAGGGCGTAGTGGCTCGGCGTTGCGGCTCGCCGGAGAGAAAATCCTGAATCAGCGCTCGGGGCAGGCGGCTCTCGGGATTGCTGTCCTGCAATCCCTGCCGCGCGACGGCCGCCGAACGAGGTCGTTTCGCGGGCGACCGCTCCAGCATAGCGGCCAGAACCGGCCGTACCGCCTCGGGAACAAGATCGCCGCAGGCGTCCAGTTTCGGCGGCTGATACTTGACCACGTTCTGAAACGTCTCGGCCATCGTGGCGCCTTCATGCACGCGCCGGCCGGTCAACATCTCGAACAGAATCAGTCCCACGGCAAAAACGTCCGTGGCGGGAGTGATCTCGCCCCCTCCCGCCTGCTCGGGAGCCATGTAGGAAGGGGTACCCACCACCATGCCTTCCTGCGTAACCGTCGGTTGATCCTTGAGCGAAGCCAGACCGAAATCGGTGATCTTGACCTCGCCGCGGCTGGAAACCAGCACATTCTCCGGCTTCAGATCGCGGTGAACGATCCCCGCCTCATGAGCCTGACTCAAGCCCGCCAGAATCTCCTCGGCAATCGTGAGCGCCGCTTCCGCGGGAAGCTGTTCCTGATCCTTCATCAGCCGCCGCAGCGTCGTCCCCTCGACGAATTCCAGAATCAGCGACAGCTCGTCCCCTTCCGTGCGCAGATCGTAGATCTGCACCACGTTGGGGTGCGAGAGCTTGGCGATGGCTTTCGCTTCCCGCTCGAAACGGGCGCGCAAATCCGACTCGCGCGCGTATTGCGGGTGGATGGACTTGACCAGAACCTTGCGGTCCAGGTCCGAGTCGAATCCCTCCCACACCGTGGCGACGGCGCTGCGCGCGATCTCGCGCGTGAGCGTCAGACGGCTTTCGGGTGTTGCCATGTGTCGCAGCGGTCAGAAACGCTCGCAATCGAGCGGTGATGTCAGGCAGGACAAGGGATGCGGAGAGTGAGCGGCAAAGCGATGGCCGTAGCGAAGGTTGCGGAGGCGCTAACGGCCGATCTTCCATTCGGCAAGCTTGTAATGCAGCCACCGAAGGGATACGCCCAGCGCCTCGGCCGTGTGCGTCTTGTTGCCCTTCATTTCTTCCAGTGTCTTCAGAACCAGATCGCGTTCGTACTCTTTCAGGGACTTGGCGGCGGCCAGGGGCTTGGCGACTCGCGGAATAATCAATTCATTCGGCGAGATGTCCCGGTCTTCGGCCAGCACGATAGCGCGCTCCACGGCATTCTCCAGCTCGCGGACGTTTCCCGGCCAGTGGTAGTTCTCGAGAATTCGCATGGCTTCGAGCGTGATTCGCTTGACGCGCTCGCTGGTCTTGGTGGCGTGCTTGTTCAGAAAATGCTGAACCAGAAGCGGAATATCGCCGAAGCGCTCGCGCAGCGGCGGCATGTGAATGGTAATCACGTTCAGGCGATAGAACAGATCTTCGCGGAAGCTGCCCTTCTCCACCTCGCGGGCCAGCGATTTGTTGGTGGCCGAGACGATCCGCACGTCCACCTTCCGGTTCTCGGTGTCGCCCACCCGGCGAAACTCGCCCTCCTGCAGAACCCGCAGCAATTTGGTCTGCACGGATACGGGAATATCCGCCACCTCATCGAGGAAGAACGTCCCGCCGTTGGCCACATCGAGCAGTCCCCGCTTGTCGGATACCGCGCCGGTGAAAGATCCCCGTTTGTGACCGAACAACTCGCTTTCCAGCAGCGTCTCCGACAGATTCCCGCAGAATTGCGCAATAAACGGCTTGTCCCGCCGATGACCGTTGTAGTGCAACGCGCGCGCCACCAGCTCCTTGCCCGTGCCCGATTCTCCCTCCAGGAGCACCGAGATATCGGAATGGATGATCTTCCCCAGCATCTCGAACACCTGCTGCATCTTCGGCGAGGTTCCGATGATCTCCCGGAAATGATACGTTCGCTGCACCTCGCTCCGAAGCTGATAGTTCTCGTCGCGCAGCCCCTCCATCAGACGCGCGTTCTCGATCGCGATGGCCGCCAGATTGGAGAACGCGCGCAGAAATCCCAGAGAATCGTCCGTGAAACCCGAGCGACGGGTCCGGCTGTCCAGATAGATGGCTCCGAGAATCTTTCCGCGCAGAACGAACGGAACCGACATCACGGCGTGAATCTGTTTGAAAATCACCGACTCCGACCCCGAGAAGCGCGGATCGGCCTGCGCGTCCACGGTCAATACGCCCTGCTGCGACTGCATCGCTTCCTGAACGATGGAGTGGCTGATGTCGGATATGGAAAGCGCGGCGTCGGGCTCGATGTTCCGCGCCGTGCGCACGATCAGCTTGTCCGAAGTGTCGTCCTCGTGTAAAACAAGAAATCCCCGCTCAGCGTCCACCGTCTGCAGGGCTACGTCCATCACCCGTTCCAGAAGACGATCAATGTCAACGATGGTGTTCAGGACTTGCGAGATCTCGAACAGCGCGTGAAGCTGCTCGCGCGGAAGCATGTTGGCAATGGGAGCCTTGGTCCAAGTCTGCGGAATTGCGTCTTCCATCATTTCCAATACTCTGGGTTGTATGCCTCAAAGCTGTGTGTCGCCAGGGTGTCTGGCTCCTTACAAAGGAACAGACCGGGCTGTGATGTTCGTGAATCTCCATTCTGTTCGGTTACCGTTAAATACCACTGGTACCGACGCGATGAATCTTCCTGGGTACTCGGCAGCGTTCGGGTAACCTTCACCGAATCAACGTTCGCGGGTATGCCGGTGGTGTCCCACATCGTGCGTTCATACAATATCACGCGCACTGAGTACGTATGCCCGTCATTTGGTGAACCCCATGCGTACCAAGAAAGAACCGGTTGAAGTGAGACCCACTCGTAGTTATCCGGCCTCCGGACGATCGGCGGATTGCGCGCCGGAACGTTGTACACCGCCCAGCCTCGCGCCGTAGCCCCCGAATCGTCAACCGCCGTTACCCAGATGGTATCTCCATCAAGATCATCTCTCCAACGCACGTCCAAGTCATTCTCGGAAATCCGCAAAAAAAACAATCCGATCTGGCCGTCATAGGACATGTAGCCGAGCGCGATATCCTCAATGACCGCCGATACCAAGTCATAGCGCAAATTGAGGTCGGGATCGGTCACGTTGCACGAGATCTCCATGCTGTGGAAATCATCGCTGCTGATTTGAATATGAGTGACCGCCCGCACTTGGCCGACCTGAGGCGGACGGTTCGGTGGCAACGGTGAGATATGGTAGGGAGACAGGGGATCCACCGGATTATCGCGTTCTGGCGTCCATGCGCAGCCCGAGGCGACCAAGAAGATCAAAATCAGTAGCCAAGACCGACCCATGGATCCTCCAGTGCAAGATGGTTATAAGATAACAGTCTGTGCGTGCAAATCAAGACGAGAACAACGCATTTTTCGTGATTCTGCGCAACAGATAAAAAATACCTATGCCCAGATTCAGGCATAGGTTCTGCAAGAAATACAAAAACAATATGTTGGCTACTTCAGAAGTATCACCGAGCGGGCCGCCGTGCGGATGCCGTCCAGCTCGGCAATCACGAAGTAGATGCCGCTCGGAACAGAGCCACCATTCCAGCGGATTAGGTGGTTACCGGGGGCAAACCGACTCGACGCAAGTACGGCAATCTCCTCCCCCAAAACATTGAAGGCGAGAACCCGAATATAGCCCGACCGAGGCACCTCGAAGGGAATCACTGTCATCGCATTGAACGGATTGGGATAGGGCGGAGACAGAACGAATTCCCGGCTGAGCGGATCAGCTACCGGATTCGGTGCGGCCGACGGGGAATGATAATAGAAGAAACGTCCAATATCCGGCAGAGTCCCGTCCGGGTCATACGGACAGCGCGAGGAATCTGCCGCATTGATACAGGGCGACGTCTCATGGAGTCCATAGTACAATTCCACGTCCTCCAGTTTCCTCCAATCACCCCATTCACCCTGCAGCAGGAAACCCGGATTCGTGAAGTAGGAAGGTCCGCGAAATACGATGCTGTCGTAGTTATTGTTGTTCTCGCCGCCGGTATTCAAGAAGCCGTCTCGGTTGCCGGGGGCCAGACCTTCCGGCGCTCGACGCGATCCCGACGTCCGCCAATACACCGCATACTCCACTTGAACATAGCCGCGCGAACGACTCTGGAAGTAGATATCCCCGGCGTCCACCTGTACGGCACTACTGTTGACAAGCACGCGGGCCGATTGAGAAGCCGCGACTCCCGTCGAATAGTACCAGTTGTCGGGGGCTGCCCGCGCCACGTCAATGGTACACTGGAAAATATGCAACTGCCCTTCATTGGCATTGAACACGCCGCAGGGCTGTTGGTTGTAGCTGCGGGAGGTCACTACACAATCCCACATCTCCCAGAGATCGAGCAGTCCGGGGCCTCCTCGCTCATCGAAGTACACTCCCACCACGTCGCCCGGCCCAATGACTTCAACAACGTTCCCCCGCAAACAGATGTTGTTGACTCGATTCACTTTCAAGCCGATCGTATAGCGGTACGGTGGAAAAGGACCGCTGCGGGTCGGGACGTCCGCTACGACCATGTTATTGCAGAAGCGATTCCCTTCACTACTGCTGCAGCCATTGGCGAGGTTATCGTTCAACCCATTCACATAGACCGTGTTGCAGAGCAAACCCGTCGAGAAAAACCGGCAACTGTCCGCCCGCAACCGTCCGCCATAGGCATACAAACACGATTTCTCCGCCCGGAAATTGCACTTGAACAGGTTCACTCGAGCATCCGACATGACGATGACCGAATCCGCCAGCGGACTTTCTTCGTCCATGAGCACATACGTTAGCCGCCGGACGTCGTAGCCGTTCTCCTCAAATCGGAAGCCGGCCCAGCCGCGGGGCGTATTAAGGCGGATTGGCTGTCGCTCAGTACCCGTCGCTTCAAATGACCCGTAAATTGTAAACGGAGCCGTCACTTCGAAGGTGATTACGACTCCGCTGTCAATTACCAGTCCCGATCCTTCAGGTACCCAGATCGGTCCCTCCACAACCACCACCGTGCCATTGGGCCAGAATCCCGATACCTCGCCTCCCTTGATACGCAACACTCCCGCCTCAGCCGTGAGGCCGAGAACAAGAAAGATCAGCATAAATAATGCGACCCTGCTGCGCATCGAAACTCCTTCTGCGACATGCTGGAATGGGGTGGAAACACCCCTCCAATATACCACAGAAAATATACGGCGCATCTGCTGCAAAGTCAAGCAAAAATTGAACCTGACTCGCAGTCAAGCCCCCACCTCAATCCGCCGGACTAGCGGACAGTAAGCCTAATATTTCCCTATGCTCAGGAAAACGCCCCGATCGCAGCTTAGAGAAGACGAGCCGATTGCCTAACTTGATCTCAAATGCTCCCCCTGATGATTCCACCAGTTCTGGCTTTTCAATTCCATGTTTTTCAAGAAAATCGGCCAAACTGGCCGCTTTTGGGAAATAATTTCAACTGACACAGTACTCGATGGTAATCTTCTCCACCAGACCCTCCTTCCGAATTTGTTATTTCTATTTGAATTGTACGTGATTCTCCAAGGAATGACTGGATTTCCTCCCACACGCCTCTCTTTTTTGCACACTCCACCTTCACGGATTCCAGCCGAATCCTAACCGCGATTCCGTGCGAGCGTCACTGTTAGATTCGTCAATCCAAGCAATCCCGCCATACACACCTAAGCCGGGAAGAATCTCCAATGATGCGTCAATGCCCACCCTTGTGGTCTGTTCGAATCGGCCGTCCAGAAACGGATATTCTCTGTCATTTCCCTTGTAGTTCGCCGCGTAGATGTCACCGCCGACATTGACACTATCTGAAGGATTCGCTCCGTGGTTCTGTCGCGAAACCTTGATCGTGATCGTAACCGGATAGAACGTCCCCCGCAGTGCCGCATTCAGGAATTCGCTGTTGGGTTCGAGCGTGTAGCCCAGCGGCGACGTCCAATGTGTGTATGTGTTGACTGCAAAGAAGTGCGAATAGACGAACGGCCGGATGTTGGTGTGCTCCAGCGTCGCGTCGAAGTTCCGCCAGAACGGCCTCGGTACGGCTACCTGCGTCCCGACAGTATAGGCTGATTTATTGCTGCCGGTTGGCTGGAAAAGTTCGCCGACCACCACGTCGTCGAGCAGAAACTCACCATAGAGCTTGAATCCATTCGTTGGCCGCCACGTGCCGTCGAAAGTCAGAACGAAATTGTCCTTGTCGTCATTGGAGTGCTGGACACTGTAGAGGAAGTTCAGCGGCGTCAGATAGCCGAGCTGCAGGCCGCGATCGCCGTAGATCACTCCCTGCGAAAATCCGAGGAGCACGTTTTCCCGCGGCCGCACTTCCAGTCGTTGAGCGCTGAGATATTTCTGCGCATTCACCGTGCGCGGCCGTCCATCGGGATTCGTATAGAGTGTGTCGGTGGGCAACTGAGACTCCAGCCAGCCGTGTAAAAACGTGTAGTACACGGCATGACGGCTTCGCTCCGTTTCCAGTGCGGCATCGAACCGGACGTAGTCAAACGGCGGGCCGGAAGAATTCAGCAGCAACGAGCCGAACTGTCCCGGTCCCCACCGGTGACGTCCGCGACCGGCGGTGATCGAAAGATCGCCGCCATAGTATTGAAGAAACGACTCGGAGGTGTTGTAGGTCGTGGCAGACTCGCCACTCAAATCTACGGCAGCCCACCGATCCTCATACAGATCGTTCCGCTCCCAATAGGGTCCGTTTCCGCTCTCCGTATGGTCGCGGAAGTCCATCATGAATTGCACCCGCTGCGCATACCCCCCCTGTACACGAATCCCGCCGGCAAAACGGCCGATCGTTCCCCGTTCGTCATCCGTGCTGATTGATTCGTAGCCATAGACGGGTTGAACGGAGGCGGCGAAAGTGTTGTCGTACGTCCAGCTTGCCAGATGATAGCCGCTGCCGTAAAGCCAGTGCATTTGATCCTCGCCAAGACCAGCCCGTCGTCGCAGCGATCTCCACGGTGAGTCCGGTGGCGAGTCCCGTCGAGTGATCACGTACTCGTTGGCGTCGGCTTCCCCGAGGAAACGCCGGAATTCCCGATTCGCTGTGAAGCCCGATGAAAGGCGAGCCGGATGCCGCACGAGATGCAGATACGGTCTTGTGCAGGACTGGAGCGGCACGTCACCGAGCGTCTCCAATCGGGAAACATAGGAATAGACGGGGTGGCTGGTCATGGGAAACGGCAGCGGCAAACGATCGTTCTCCGCACCCTCAGACAGACCATATCCTGTCATCAGGCAGAACAACCAGGCAGCTATCAGGTGGGGAAGACGGGGAGACGGCACGTGAAGTATCTCGGTGGCGACTTGTCGAGGAACATATATAAGATAGGAACCTTCTGCCGGAAACGCAAGCTACTCGAATAGAGGTTAGTCACCCCCTGCGGGCGCAATCGCCGTCTTCCTGCCACCGGGCGGCAACCAGCGCGCCAGAGCATAGGCCGCCAACAGCAAGAGAATCGCCACCGGTACGATCCGATAGCGCGGGAGACTGATGACGGGCACGTAGAGAACCGCGAAACCGAGATACGTGACGATCATGAACGGATCCGTCCCGCGTGAGCGAACGAGCCGGACGACCGCGATGACGGAAAGCAGCAGAACAACTATGTAGGGTACTCGATAGACGGCATGTCCCGTAAAATGATGCGTTGGGTCGAACCAGATGAAATACCACAGCCGTTTGGCCGTGAGCAACGCATACTGCCCGGGGTTCGCGCCAATGTAATCCAGTGCCGCGCGCAGATAGTAATCGTCACGGTCTTGTTCGTCTTGCGGGAGTCCCGACTCGAACTGCTCGCGATAGGGTGAGGGCAGCGTGAATCGGACTTTTCCTCCGTCTAACGTGTAGGGTGTTCCCTCGGAGATGGGATTGTTCCCCATCCAGAGATTGAGCCCAAATCCGGTACGCAGCGGGATAAAACGATTCTGCACTTCCCAATTGCGCCAGATCCAGGGCAGAAGAAACAGACACATGATGCCGGCGATCGGAAGAACCTGTCGAATCAGTACCCGACGCGGCTGATCGGCTTTCCAGAGCAGACCCACGAAAGCGGCAAGCACGGGAATCAAGATCGTTTCTTTCACGAGCACGCCCGTTCCCGCCAGCAGTCCCATACCCATCGTTACCAGTCGAGTGCCTCGGCCCTCTCGCAACCGGTCGCGGAGCACCAGATAGCACCACCACAGCCAGAGGACAAGCACGACGAGCGCAAACTCCGGTACGGGGCGCGTGACCAGAACAATCATTTCCGGATAGAGAGCGTAGAGTCCCGCGAAAATCCAGCCCGCGCGCTTATCGAACAATCGGCGACCGATTGAAAACGCGGGAACGACACCGATCGCGCCGATCAGAGCCTGCCCCAAATAGAGTGGCAGGAAGTTCTGTGCCGACAATCCCATGAACAGCGCGCACCAATACACGTACAGCGGCGGGAAAAGCGAGGTCGGCTGCATGATCGTGTAGCCCGTGTCGTCATATGAATACCCCAGCCCGTCCAATAGATTGCGGGCGATCAGCATGTACTCGTAGTAGATC
>JAHJDG010000227.1 GCA_018812265.1 bacterium
AAGCCATTACGGCCGTTTCCACGGCCAAAGCCTGCACCGAGAACATCATCACGGCCAAGGCAGCCAAAACAAATCCTGTTCTTTTCATCCTGATCTCCTCATGCTTTCCAGCGCCCGAGCACACTGCGGGCTCGCCAGGACGCAGTTATCCTATCTACTAACCCTGTAAACTGTGTTAAATATAGTTGGAGTGATTCGTGATGTCAAGCCCTCCTGCGCAAGAAGAAAATACTTCTTCAAGTATTTCTACAGTGTTTTTTCTTCTCCCTCGCCATGCCAAGTTCTGTCAATTCAGCAACATATTCGCACTAATATGGCATCGCAGAAGACCTTCCTAACAGTCGTGACCCTTATCATGTCCCATCAGCCTTAGTGTTCCTCTCCGAAGGTATCCTCACTACAGCTCGAGCCGCTTGTCAATGTATTCTGTTCCTGATATCCTGATAAGAAGCAAAAAGGGCCTGTCGCCCTTCTTGAATTGCAAACGAAACAAATACTTACACGTCATTTCTGTTTTGGGAGATATGCGATTATTCAGAAATAGAGATCTCGTCTTGGAAAAACAAGCATTTGGATGCACGCGAAGAGAAACGATTCACGTCTTCTAAAGTCAGGCCATAGATCTCCGCCAGCTTTATCGCCGTCTCGCGCACGTGGACCGGCTCGCAGCGTTTTCCGCGATAGGGAACGGGAGCCATGAATGGAGCATCAGTCTCCAGCAGCAGCTTTTCCAGCGGCAGTTCTTTGATGAGGTCAGGTAATCGCGAATTCTTGTACGTTACGTTGCCCGTAAACGAGATGTTCCAGCCGAGATCCAGAATCTTCCTCGCATACTCGATGCCTTCCGAAAAGCAGTGAAAGACGCCGCGTTCGACGCCCGACGCTTTCACGATCTCATAGGTGCGCATACCGGCCGCGCGATGATGGACGATCGCCGGCAGATCCACGCGCTTGGCCAGATCGAGCATCCGCTCGAAGAGTTTCTCCTGAGCGGCAAGATTCGTCTCGCCGCGATAGACGTCCAGTCCGATTTCACCGACCGCCACCACCAGCGGATCGCCCACCGCCGCTTCGATCCACAGCAGGTCAGCCTCGGTTGCCTCGTCAACGTCGGACGGATGCACTCCGATGGCTGCGGACACGATTCCCGGAAAGCGTCCGGCGATTTTCAGGCATTCCTCGGCCGTCGCGCGATCGGTAGCCACGGTAATGATTTTAGTCACCCCAGCCTGCACCGCGCGTTCGATGACTTCGGGCAAGTCATTCGCGAAATCGGGAAAGTAGAGATGGCTGTGGGTATCAATCATCGGGCGGGATGACTCGTGTGCCGGGATCGAAGAAGGCGTGAATCGTCTGGGTCGGGAACGCGAACTCGATTCCCATCTCGCGGAACGCGCGCATGATCTTGAGCAGCAATTCCTGCCGGGCCGTCAGATGCTCGATCCAAGCGGTCGTGACCGTGAAGCAATACACTTGAATGTTGAGGCTGTAGGCCGCGAAATCCACGAACTTCACGAAGAAGAAATCGGAATGAATACGGTCGTCATCCAGAATAATCTGCTCGACTCGGCGGATGGCCGCCTCGATGGTTTCGGGAGAAGTGCTGTAGGTGACGCCGATGGTGAGGTTGATTCGCCGCTTGACCATCCGCGACCAGTTGGTGATCGCCGTGGTGGTCAGCTGCGCGTTGGGAATCGTGATCAGGCTGTTGGCAAACGTGCGGATGCGCGTCACGCGGACTCCGATGTCTTCGACGATGCCTTCCTGATCGCCAACCACGATCCAGTCTCCGCGCGTGAACGGGCGGTCCACGAAGATCACGATGCTGCCGAAGAAGTTGGCCAACGTATCACGGGCCGCCAAGCCCACCGCCAAACCGCCGATCCCCAGACCGGCAATAAGCGAACCCACCGAGTAGCCCAGCTCCTGCACGATCAGCAGGCAGCCGATGATGACGAGAAAGACCTGGATCGTCTTGCGAAGGAGCGGCACGAAATCGGCCAGCGGCGAATCGCTGGCTACCGCCTTCTCATGCGCGCGGCGGGTGACGCGGTCATTCAGACGAATCGTGAACCAGGTAGCGATCACGATGGTGATCGAGCGGAAGAAAGCGTCCACGAACCGCGCAATGTCCACCGGTTCGCGCGGCACCGGCAGAATCGCAATGGCCGCCCAGATTCCGCCCACCACGCACACCGCTCCCGCGGGAGCGGACAGCGCTTCGATCAGAATGTCGTCAATCTGCGTTCGGGTGGCGGTGGTTCGTCGAAGCAGCCAGCGAAACACGGCCAGGATTACGGCACGAGCGATAAAACCCGACAGGACGAACAACAGGGCAAGCAGAATCTGCCCGACGGTCAAACCCAACACCGTGCTCTTCAGCATGAGAAGCAGTTGTTCCATCTTCGATCTATCTCACCGATCTTACTCTGACAACAGGAGCCTCGAACTTCATATCTTCCCGATCCCCCGCTCGGCCAGCGCATCCAGAATTCGCTCCGTCCGCGCCCGCCACGTATAGTTCTCCGCCACTTTCTTTCGCGCAGCTTCGGGCATGGTGCGGTCGCCGAGTGTCGTCACGGCCTCGCGCAGGGCGGCGATCAGGCCGGTCTGAGAATCCGGCTCGAAGAGAATCCCCTCCTTGCCGTGATCCATCACTTCGCATACGGTCGGAAAAGCCGGTCCCACGATCAATCGCCCGGCGGCCATGTATTCGAACAGTTTCATCGGCGAGCAGCCGCGGATCGTCGGCACCCGCCACGTCCACATCATGAGCAGAACATCGGCCGCCGCCAGCCACAGGGGAATCTCGCGATGCGGCATGCGACCCGGAAAATGGATGTTTGTGACACCGATTCGGGCAGACTCCGTTTTCCAGTGTGCGATTTCGTTCTCCTTGCCGCCTGCGAGATAGAATTCAATCTCGGGCAGTTCCTGAGCCGCCCGGATCATCCTGTCAATTCCGCGATCGGATTTCAACGCGCCGGCGTAAACCACTACCGGTATCGTCGTTTCGATTCCCAGTTGTCGGCGGGCGTCTTCCCGCGACTGCGACGGATGGAACAGCTCCAACTCGACTCCGTCGTGGGCGTCGAGGAGCTTCTCTTCCGGCACTCCGAACTCCCGCCAGATTCCGCACAGCGCTTTCGAGATCGCCACCACCAGCGCGCAGGAGGGTTTGCGGGAATTCTTCACGATGGTCGAACGCAGGAACGAATCCAGAAACCGTGAGCGCAGGTGAATCCGTTCCTCGTGGGCTTCGAATACGTAAGGCACGCCCGTCCGCGGCAGAAACAGCACCGTCCATGGATTGCGGCTGTAGACCAGATCGAGATCCGCCTGCCGAATCGCCTTCAGAGCGCCCGCCACCGTACCCAGCACTTCCAGCCGACCGAGTAGACGAACGCGCGGCACGAACCGGATCTCAAAGGGCAGTTCACCGCCGAACATTTCGCGGGCGGCCGTGCGGGCCACATCGTCCGTTGGATACGCGCTCGCCCGGGGGATGAAGAGCGTTACGGAGTGTCCATGTACCGCGAAAGCCCGGCACATCTGGACGACTTGCACCACGTTGGCGTCAACGGTCGGGAAGTCCGTGCTGTGGACGTAGCCGATTCTCAAACTGGAACCCTCGGATGGGAACGAAGGGGGAGAGGCAGGGTGCGAATTTTTTTCAAGATAGCCAAAGACTCGGACAAGCGCAACCGTAAAATCCCCAACTTTCCGTTCTAAGTACAAAATAATAAGCACTTTCAAATTAAATTCATGGTCAGAAAGTCAACAAATAAAAGACTTGACAATCGTCTTTGGAGTTTGTATATTATTCATACCATGAATTATTTACTCCATGAATCAGAAAGCGCTCCTCACGACCTGCCAGGTCAGGCCCGGCTTCTGGCTTCCTTGACCCATGATCTCGCCCATTGTTGCGTGGCCAAGGAAATGGAGCTCTTCAACCGCTATGGGCTTTCAGCCAGCGAAGGACATGTACTCTTGACGGTGGCTGAGGCCGGCCGGATTTCGCCGTCCATCGTAGCCAACCGTCTGGGAGTGGGGCGAAGCCGTCTCACGCCGCTGGCGCAGGCGCTGGTGGACAAGGGTTTCGTGACACGCAATGAGTCGTCCGCCGACCGCCGGGTCCGCGATCTGACCTTGACTCATGACGGACGGCAGATCGCCCATGATGCCGCCAAGTTTCGTCTGGAGTTCCATCAGCGTTTGCTGGAAGGACTTCCCGATTCAATGCGGGAGCGAATGATCGAGACGCTTTACGCGCTCCATGAGCGGATGAACACGGTGCGCTGCGAGCTGTTGGAACCGTCGCACAACGGCCACGGGACATCCTGAGTGCGGTGGATTGCGGAGCGGTTACCTATAAAGGAGTATTCCTAAGGCATAAACTTCCGGGAGGCGAAGATGAAGAACGCGATTCTGTTGGCGGTGCTGGTGGTTGGGCTGATCGTTGTCGCGGTGAGTTTTCGCAACTGTAAGGATAAGCCGCCGGAGAAACCGCATCCCGAAAAGCCCGATCTTTTACCGGGGGAGATCCGAAGTCGGGTGTTACCGAGACCGTTCATCGTGTTGGCAACCGATACGTCCTGTTCCAATGATTTGGTCTGCCCGACTCGCGGTTCGACCGCAGTACTGAAAGATTTCACGGTCAAGCTCGATACGACCTACTGGCTGACGGTGGTCTACTATAGCGCATCGGCGGGAACTTCGGAGGTTTCCTGTCGGGGATGCGCCGCCGTGTATCAGGATTCGCTGGTGATCATGCAGAATGTGACGGTGTGCCCCACGGGGGGGCCGTGGTTGGATCACGCCCGGCTCACACCGGGAAAGAAATACACCCTGGCCGTGGACCTGCAGCGTTGTCCAGAACTGCCGAACTGCCAGTGCGGTGAAGATTATCTGGCAGAGGGAATTGTCTCCATCCGCCGCATGTTCGGTCCCGAAAACTGAACCACCGGCTGAAGAAACTCATAAACGCGAACCTTCTATGCCCATCTACGACTATCAATGCCACAATTGCGGAGGCGAATTCGAGGAACTCCGCAAGATCAGCGACCACGACGAAGACGTGGCCTGCCCGCACTGCGGCGAAAAAGACTGCGAACGACAAATTTCCCTCACCGCTTGCGACACTTCTTCGGGAGGATGCGGCGGTGGTGGCGGAAGCTTTCGGCCGATGAGGTTCGGCTGAGCGTAGGATTCCGGGAGCCGGGCGCTCCCCTCGAAAAAAACATGACTCGGAAGAAAGCCACATCCCGTACATATTCTTGCGACGTTTGCAGTCTGCAGTTTCGCGTGACGGCGTTGCAGGAATCCGGCGAGCAGGAAATCTCTTGCCCGCGCTGCCGTACGCCGTTTGTGCGGCCCGTAGAGCGAACGAACCGCAAGAGCGACGCACTCCGGCAACTCACGCTCTATCGCGGTCTGGCCTGCGGTTGATAACGCCACTGTGGGAGCCGGTGGTTCCTACCTCAATAAGCCGATGATGCTCTATCCCTATAGGGAGAACCTTCCATGCCTCGCATAAAAAAGCGCTGGACCTCCGCCTACACTTGGCTCGCACTACTTATTCTGATCGTGATAATCGGCGCGACCGGCCGGTCTCATCTCATCAATCTCGTCGCCGTTCCGTGGCAGAATCGCCCTGCCCGCATTCATTTCGAGGTCGAGACCGTCACCGATGAAGAATTCGAGCGCATCGCGGCCGATCTGGTCAAGCGCTACGGCCCGGAGAAAGCCGGAACCTATCTCGGTGCGCGAGTTCAGAGCTATGAAGACGGAATCGGTTTTGATCACGTGGATCGTTTCCGCCGGGCGGGGATTCGTTCCTACGAAGGACCGGAAACGTGTTTGGCCTGTCATCAGACCGTTCGCGTTCCCGACGAACGCCGCGGCTGGCGCGAGGAAAGTCTGAAGAAGAATATTCTCAGCACGGTTCACTTCTCGTTTAACGTCAAGCGCGGTTTTTCGACGTGGGGATTCAACGGCGAGAAGGTGGACAAGCTCCCGCTGGGTAAGATTGACCGCGCCTGCGGGATTCCCGGTTCGTTCACCTGGACGGGCTGGGCCGCACTCGTTCAGAGCAAACACGGCACGGTCTATTCCGAAGGCTGTGGGCAGTGTCACATCGGCGGGCAGTACGGGCCTTCGACGGGCACAATGCTCCCCGGTTACACTCCCACCCGTGCGGAGTTCGAGGCGATTGACTGCTTGATCTGCCACGCCCGCGACTACGACATGAACCGGAAGCAAGTCGTGCGCGATCCCGACGGCCGCCTGCGCTGGGATCAGGATCGCTCGATGAACGCTCTGATGTCCATCCAGAAACCGAAAGCGGAGACCTGTCTGCGTTGTCATCAGCACAATCACGGCGGAGACTTTTTCGTCGAGAACGAAGTGGCTGGCGCGCTCGGCTACGATCATCCGCGCCTCTTGCATCATGGAGCCAAGCGCGGGAATCCGTGGGCGAAGGGCTATGACGTGCACGCCGACGCGGGGATGCAGTGCATTGATTGTCACGTCACCGCCGGTCACCGCATCGCGCGCGGACTGATGGGAACCGATCTGGTCGGTAATGATCTGCCCGGGGTGGAAGTGAGCTGCACCAAGTGTCACGGCGGCGAGCCGCATTCAACAGGCGAGTTCGCGGCGGAGCTGAATACGCATATCGAGAAACTCTCCTGCGAGGCCTGCCATATCCACGAGCTTCAACCGGACAACATCGTCCTGCGCGACTGGGCCGATCCCGTTTACAATGAGGAAGAAGGACTGTGGACGCCGAGAAACGTTCTGATCTCGGGCGATCCTAAGGAAGCGATGACGTTTCGCTGGTTCAACGGTCAGGGCACGTTCATGGCGGGCGGCTTGGGAGACAATCCCAACGGACAGAAACTCTTTCGCGCGGTTCATACGAATCCCGATCCGTCGTATGCCGATTTCGATTATGCTGCCTACTACGAAGAGCATTTCCGTCCCATCGCGCAGATGGGAACATCGCGGATCTATCCCTTCAAGCGGTTCAACGCGCAGATGTTCGAAGATATGAACAATCAGGGGCCGTTCGGCGGAATGCTCTTGCCCTTCGACTACAACGTGTACTATGAAACGGGCGATCCCAAGGCCGCCGTGTTGAAGGCCGTCGAGCATCCGCTCATTCAGGACATGTACGGCCCGGTGTTCAAGGCCTATATGATGGACAAGTTCATGGCCTATATGGCGGTGGATGGCTGGAACACGAGCTTTGATCCCAATAAAATCGAGCCGCGCTGGATGCGGCAGGATGCCACGCTGATGATCAATCACGGCATTCAGAAGCAAGGCCGAAGCTGCAACGCATGTCACACCCGCGACGGCGGTCTCTTGGACTTCCGCGCTCTTGGCTATCCCGATGACGAAGCCGTCTCTCTGGCCACGCTCATGGAATAGATGCGAGCTCCAGCTTGGCTGCACCTCGGGATAGCACATTGTTCTATACAACAACATAGGGGCGACCTTTCTGGTCGCCCCTATTGGCATTTGAAGGAGGTCCTTCGGCTTCGGAATCTATGTCAGGATGACGATGGAGTCGTTACTTCATCAGCACCATCTTGTGGGAGGCGGTGAAGTCACCGGCTTCCATCCGATAGAAGTAGATGCCCGACGACAGGCCGGTTCCGTCGAAGTTCACTGAATACACTCCGGCCGGACGGCTCTCGTTCACCAGA
>JAHJDG010000228.1 GCA_018812265.1 bacterium
CTACGTGCACCAGGGACTCGGCGCTCTTGATCTTGCCCTCGCGCCGATCACGGGCGGCAGCTTCATAGAATGACCAATAGTCTTTTCGCGAAATCTCGCCGATCGCGACATAGTCGTTCGACGCCGGATCGCGCACTTGCACCGGCCTCGGACGCCGATCATCACTCCAGGAAAAGAAGCCCTTACGCTCTTTGGCACTAAGCCCGATCAGGCCGTCCTTCTCCAGCTTCGCGATCCAGTCCGGATAGTGCTTGCCGTCGCGGTTGTACAAGCCGCGCAACCGATCGTGCTCGGGCAAGGCCTGCCCCAGGTGCCGTGATGATTCGGTATAGGGCATGTGACCGGTCTGATCGAGAACGGTAAAGGGATTCGCCGTGAAGAGGTCCCACAGCCCACCAAGCTCGACAATGTCCTGCCCGGTACTAACGTCCCAGGAGACAATCGCTCCCATACCTTGGAAAATCGGGTCGGTGAGGTAGCCGTGGTGGTCCACGGGCAAAGCAATGACGGTTTTCTCGAGGATCTGGTCGGCAAACACCACCCCGAATGCAAACGTCTCCGCCGAGGCGTACTTCCCCTTCATCACGTCGATGAGCCGATTGGCCTCGAATGGGAAGTAGCCATGCACGGTCAGAAACTTCGCGCGAAGAGCGTCGGTCTTGAACAGCACGGCTAGTTCCGCGGTAGTGTGGGAGGAGGTATTGGAGAAAACCGCCGCTAGTCGTTCGGGATCGACCGTCTTCTCCATGGTCTCGAATATCTTGGCCTTGATCTCGCTACGTTCGGTGGCTACTTCCCACACGATATCCGTCGAGGCGAGGTCGCCGTAATCCTGGGTGTATTTTGTGCGGGCCTGGCGGGCCTTCATATCCTCTTCGCGGAGCTGGGCGCCTTTGACCTGTCGCTGCCAAAGCGAGTTCAGCATGTTCTCCGCCCGTTTGAGGGCTTCTGCCTGCACATCGAGCAGCACCACATGGTAGTCGGTTTTTTGGAGCAGATCGATGGCGATGCCCTGGCCCATCGTACCCGCCCCGATGACGGCTACACTGCGGACCGCGTTGACCCGCTTCACTGCCGGTTCTATTGACTTATCGCCAAAAGAAAACGCTTGTTTCATAACATTCGGTCCTCTCGCGAATCCTCCCTCGAGCCGCACGCTCAAAGTCTGCGCGGCGCTGCGAATTGGGGAAACGCGTTGTACTCCGGAAATCCGCGCGGGCTAGAGCGCTTTCGGAAATCGTGTAGCGGTCCCCCCCTTTCATCCCCCCTTAGCAAGGGGGGAAAGAGGGGGGTCGCTCGCTACACAAAAACAGACTTCGCTCTAAAGCCCGCGGCTCGTAATCATCTCTTCTCCGTGTCGCGAATAATGACCGCAGTCCCTTGGCCACCGCCGATGCACGCGGACGCACAACCATACTCCACGCCGCGCCGCTCCATCTCATACATCAAGTCAACCGTCAGACGTAATCCGGTCGCGGCCAGCGGATGTCCGATGGCTACCGCTCCACCGTTGACGTTGGTTATCTCGCGATCCAACTTCAGCTCTTTCTCGACGCCAACGTACTGTGCCGCGAAGGCCTCGTTGATTTCCCACAGTCCGATGTCTTTCTGCTTGAGCCCGGTCTTAGCCAAGGCCCGTTCGATGGCGGCTACCGGCCCGCGCCCCATTACGCGCGGTTCGACCCCGGCCACTCCGTAGCCCATGATCTCAAAGCGCGTGGGTAAGCCCTCCTTCTCAGCCGTTGCTCGATCAACGACAATCGCCGCCCCAGCGCCGTCGCTAATCTCGCTGGCGTTACCGGCGGAAACCAGGCCATTGGGCGTGAACCCCGGCAGCCTCGCCAGCACATCCATCGACGTGTTGCGCACGCACTCGTCCCGCGCCAGATATACCGATCGCCCGCTGAGATCGGTGGTATCTACTGCAAAGATCCCACGCAGGGCATCCCCACCGTTGAAGTGGCTGACCCGGTAGGCGGCCCGAGCGCGTTCATGGGACGTTGCCGCGAGTTCATCACATTCCCGTCGAGTGACCCCCATCTGCGTGCCGTACTCGTCCGCGGTCAGCATCATGGCCGTCTCGGCCAAGTCGTGGTTTAGGCCGGCCAACATGCTGTCTTCGATGGGCCCGCCTTCCTCAAACTCCCAGAAGTTGGCTCCCGAACGCCGCGGCGCGCGGAGAATCTGCGGACAGCGCGACATCGTTTCCGCCCCCACGCACAGCACAATCTTGGCATCATCGATCACATCCGGCAGGGCGATTTGCTGAAACGCATTGATCATCGTTTGAAAGCCGCTGCCGCAGATGCGCTGCAC
>JAHJDG010000229.1 GCA_018812265.1 bacterium
ACGACTACCTGATCAAGCCCTGCGACGATCACGAGCTGCTCTACCGCGTGCGGATGGGGATTGATCACGTGCAGCTGCTCCGCGAATTGCGGGCCAGAGAACTCGACGCCGAGAAAATGCGAGCGATCGCCCAAACCGCCGTAACCGTCAACGACCAGATCAATACGCCGCTCAACGTCATCTTGAACAGCGCCGAGTTCATTCGGCTTAAAACCCACCCCGATTCGAACGAGGTTCAGCAGTCCCTTGACTTTATTCATCAGGAAGTCAGCAAGATCAAACAGGTGATCCAACGGCTGGCCAAGATCGCCGATCCCAAGATCAAGGAATATGCGGGCGGATCGGTATTCATGGTGGATATGGAGAGTTCGGGGCAAGCCGGATCGTCCCTGGGTCAAGCCGCCAAACTCCGCGTTCTGGTGGTAGACGATGAGCAGTTCATGGTCCACACTCTGGCGAAGATTCTCGAATTGCTCGGCTACGAAGTGTTGTGTGCCTTCGGCGGCCGCGAGGCCTACCGGGTATGCCTTGAACAGGCCGTGGATCTCGTGATCACCGACCTGCACATGCCCGACATGAGCGGCCTCGAACTGTTGACGTCGCTGAAATCACACAATCCCAGTCTGCCCGTCATTCTGATCACGGGCTACGGGGTGGACAAGGTTCGCGAATCGGCGGGAAAGTGGCGGGCCGATGGTTTCCTGGGCAAACCTTTCACGGTCAACGAACTCAAAGAGTTGATTGAACAAACTCTGGCGTCGCTCTCAATTCACACTCGCGACTCGAACGAGGCGGGATCGTTCGTCGTATCTTCACCGGGAATGTGATGACGGATAAGCCGAACAACAGCCTTGCGGCTCGCTCGTCCGCGCCGCTTGCACTGGACAACAAACGCCTGTTGGTAGTGGACGACGAAGAAGTCGTCTGCCGAGTCGTCGAAGGTTTCCTCGGCGTCGAAGGCTGGACGGTGGATTCGGTCTACTCCATCGAGGACGCCAAACGAATTCTGGCCGATACCGCCTATCCGGTGGTGCTGTGCGACGTGCATTTGCCCGGCAGCAGCGCCGACTTGCTTCGCCATCTGAAGGAACGGTATCCCGTCGCGCAGGTCATCATGTTCACGGGCGATCCGACCGTGAGCACGGCTCGCGAGGCCATTCAGCTGGGAGCCTATGAATACGTTCCCAAACCGTGCCATCGCGAAGAACTCTCCCTGATTATCCATCGCGCCTATGACCGATTCCGGTTGCTGCGCGAGCAGGAACGTCTGCAGGCCGAGAACGAAGGTTATCGGCAGCGGCTTGAGGAACTGGTCGAGAAGCGAACGGCTCAACTGCGGGCGAGTGAACTGCGTTACCGGGCGATTTTCAACCGGGCCGTGGACGCAATTCTGCTGGTGGACATCGCCAGCGCCCGGATTGCCGATTACAACATGGCTTCGATGCGGCTGCTCGACGTTACCAAAGACGATCTTGCGAACTGCACCATCACGGATTTCGTGGGCGATCAACTCGCTTCCACACTCGTAGAGGCTCGACCGGCAGGTTATCGCGAATGGCGCTTTCCCCGGATGGTGTTTGTGCGCAAGAACGGATCTCCGCGAACCGCGCAGGTATCCGTGGGCAAAGTGGAGTTCGATCATCAGCGACTTCTTCAGATCGTGGCCCGCGATATCACCGATCAAGTGGAACTGGCGCAGCGCAGCGAACTCATGGAAACCGAGCTCTTGAATGAACAGCGTCTGGCGGCCATCGGTCTGCTCGCCTCGGGCATCGCTCACAACATCAACACTCCGCTGATGGGCATCTACGGCGCGGCGCAGCTGATCAAGATGAAGCATCCCGAGATCTCCGATATTGACGGAGTGATTCAGCAAGTCGAACGAGTCAACACGATCATCCGCAACTTGATGTGGAAGAGCCGGCAAGAGCAGGAATCGAATCCACAGGAAATCAACCTGAACGAGCTCCTGCGCGAGGAACTTCGTTTTCTTGAAGCCGACCTTGATTACAAACATAACGTGGCGAAGACGTTCGCATTCGCCGACAACGTTCCGACGATTCTGGGCCGATACAGCGACTTTTCCCAGTCCTTCACGAACGTGGTCCGCAACGCTCTTGACGCGATGTATGATCGCGAGAAGCGCGAGCTCTTCATCGGCACGGAGGTTCGCGACGGCGATATCCGCATTACCATTCGCGACTCGGGATGCGGCATCGCACCCGAAGACCGGGAACGCGTTTTTCTTCCCTTCTTCACCACCAAGGCACTCGTTGGACGAGATGCGGAGCGACCGACCGGGACGGGACTGGGTCTCTCCACCGTTCAGAAGCTGCTCGCTCCCTACGGCGCTCGCTATGAAATCAGCAGCGAAGTCGGCACGGGCACCACGTTTTGTATTTGTGTCCCGGTCGCAGCCAGTTTATGCTCCGCCGATCAGGTTGCCTCGAGTTCCCGCGGCATGTAGTTTCTTTTCGACCCACAGAATTAAACGCCCGCAGCTGCTCGCTGCGGGCGCTTTTTCTGCATCAGAAAACAATTCAGTATCACGGCATGTTTAAGTACCGCTCGGTGTATGTTTGAAAGTCCGCTTCGATCCGAGCGGCAACGGCTTCCGCCGGTTCCGAGAACTCGCGTCGAATCCACGTCACTCGCGGCTCGCGACGGAACCACGTCATCTGCCTTTTTACATAATGACGCACGGCCTTTTGAACATCTACGATCATCCGCTCCCGCGAAATCTCACCCCGCAAATAGGGAAAGATTTCCTGATATCCGTGCGTGCGAAGAGCGTTGCAGGCACGTTCATCGAAACCAAGTTCCAGAATGCCGCGGACTTCTTCGATAAGCCCCTCCCTCATCATATCAAGCACGCGGCGATCGGTTCGCTCGTAGGTTTCCCGGCGATCACCGTGAAGGAAATACGTGCGAAACGGTCGCGCGATGGGTTCGCGGGGACGATCCTGCAGGTCGGACAGTCGCACACCACGGATCCGGCACACGAGCAGTCCGCGCAGAATCCGGTGGCCGTCGTTAGGATTGGTTCGCGCAGCCAGCGCCGGATCGCGTTCCTGCAATTCGGTGTATAGTGTCTCCAGACCGACCCGCTCCGCCTCTTCACGCAGGCTTGTGTAGTCTGCCGGGTTTTCCGAATCCTCCCGGTAAAAACCGTCCACCAGCGCTCGAAGATAGAGCATCGAACCACCGACCACAATCGGGGTTCGCTCGCGGGAGATAATCTCTTCGATGCGCTCTCGTGCGGATCGAGCGAAATCTCCCGCCGTCCATCGTTCCGAAATTGACTTCTCGTCAATGAAGTGATGCGGTACTCGCTTGCGTTGACTTTCTGTCGGCTTGGCCGTTCCGATTCGCATTTCCCGAAAAATCTGCCGCGAATCGGCGCTAAGAATCTCCCCCTTGAGGGACTCCGCAAGGGGGATCGAAACGTCGGTCTTTCCGGAAGCGGTGGTTCCCGCCAGAATCAGCACAACCGGAAAAATACCGCTACTCGGTTCGTTTGAATCGCCGGTCAAGTTCGCTCAGTTTGAGATGTATGACGGTCGGCCGGCCGTGCGGGCACGTCAGCGGAAATTGCGTGGCGAAGAGTTCGTCCATTAGTGTGATCATTTCGTCGGAGGTCAGCGCGTCACCGGCGCGAATCGCCGCCCGGCACGCAAAACCGGCGGCGAGAGCGTCGCGCGGCTCGAAACGCGCTTTGCGGAACTCGACGTACTCATCGAGGATCGAGCGAATCGTATCCACTTCGGAGACTCGGCGAATTCCGGCCGGAACCGCCTCGATGCTGTACGTTCGCACGCCGAAATTCCGAATTTGAAATCCCAGCCGCGTGAGGTCATCCCGTACCTCCTGAAACACGGCGTCCGATTCGGGTTCCAGTTCAAGCAAAATCGGAAACAGCAGTTGTTGCGAGTTGAACGTTCGCTCGTCGAGACTGCGAAGCGCTTTCTCGAACAGAATTCGCTCGTGGGCGGCGTGCTGATCAATAATCGCTATTCCCGAACGAATTTGAGAAATCAGGTATTTCTGATGTACTTGAAAAATCGCGGGCCGGAACAGCTCTCCTTCTTCGACGGGACTTTCGAGGGACGCGGCACGCGCCGCACTTGGCGAAACAGCTTCGAGTGGGAGATTCCAGCCTCGTTGCTCCGCGTTGATTGCCGTGGGTGTTGTGTTCCCGAACCGATTCTCTACGCGATCCAGACTACGGTTCGAATCCACCCGCGATCCTTCCGTCGGCAAAGTCTGCTCCGCAAAATGCGCCGTCAGAGCCGCGCGGATCGCTCGGTAGACGGCATCGTGCACTCGTCGTTCATCCGCAAGCTTGACTTCAAGTTTGGCTGGGTGAACGTTCACGTCCACTTCGGACGGAGCCATATCCAGCGATATCG
The DNA here is from genome assembly GCA_018812265.1 of bacterium. Classification (GTDB taxonomy): domain Bacteria; phylum Electryoneota; class RPQS01; order RPQS01; family RPQS01; genus JAHJDG01. The sequence continues at coordinate 4,410 of JAHJDG010000229.1, forward strand.
CGTAGAACGGCCACTCGCCTTCTTCAAGCTGTTCGCGCAACGCCGAACGAATCGCCGAGTGCAGCAGCGGACTTTGGATCGGGCGACAATTCAGAAACAGGTATTGACTGCCGCGCGATTTCTTGTTGAGTTCGGCGGTCCCGACGGCACCCGCCACGACGACGCCACCCGCCTCGTATCCGAGGGGGACGGTTTTATCCGCAAAATCGTTTCCGAAGAGACCGTTCAGACGCGATGCGAAATCCGCCGACGGCAGATTGTACTCAACGGAATCATCATGCGAAAACAGCCAAGCGACCTCGGGGTGAGCCAGAGCATACTGCCGGAAAACGCGAATTAGATGCGCGAGCTCGGTGGAAGCACTCTTGAGAAAGCGCGCCCGCGCGGGAGTGTTGTAGAAGAGCGAGTGAACGGCAATGGACGTGCCCGTCACCGCCGCAATCGGTTCTTCGTGTACGAGCCGGCCGCCCTCGAACCGAACCATCGTTCCCCCTCCGGCGTCCGACAGGCCGGATCGAACCTCCACGTAGCTTACCGACGCAATCGCCGGGAGAGCTTCGCCGCGGAAACCCAGCGTGCGTACCGCCTGCAGATCTTCGGCGCGGCTCAGCTTGGACGTCGCATGGCGCTCGAACGCGAGCAGCAGATTCTCGCGCGACATTCCGCAGCCGTCATCCACCACTTGAATCAGGTTGCGTCCCTGTCCCTTGACCAGAATCTGAATCCGGCTTGCCCCCGCGTCCAGAGCGTTCTCCACCAACTCCTTGAGAACGGAGGCGGCCCGCTCCACCACCTCACCGGCGGCGATCTGGTTGACTACGTTCTCGGGAAGTATGCGAATCTCAGGCAACGAGTTTCTTCCCGACGATGGAGCGCACGTTTTCGACGATGGCTCGTCCCCGTTTGCGCGCGTCGTCCACTTCCTTGCGGTAGGCAGACGTTTGATCGGCGGGCAATCCCGGAAGATTGATGAGGACGTTCATGGCCGCTCCTTCGAGTCCGGCCAACAGCAGCTCGGCCGCCGTCCCGGCGTCGGAAACGGTATTCACGTTTCCGCATTCGGCGATCTCGGGCGCGAATTCCAGCGTCTGCAGGCAGAGGCTCATGGTTGACTCGGGAACGTCCACTCCCTCCCGAGTCGCTGCAATCAGTTCCGCCTCTTTCTCCTTTCTCTCGACATCGTCGCGTTCCGGGAGCTTGGCGGCGGCTCTCATGCGGTTGAAGGCGGCCGTATCGTCGTCAATCCGCTCCGTGAGTTTCGAGCGAAGTTCCTCGATCTGCCCGCGCAACTCGGTGAAGCGGGGCGTGACGTCCGCATAGTTCTTCTTGCCGATGGTGAGATTGATGACCATACCCAGTAGCGCCGCCCCCAGTGAACCGGACAGAGCGGCAACACTGCCGCCGCCCGGCGCGGGAGCCTTGGACGCGACTTGCTCCACAAAACCCAAAACCGGTTGATAGACCAGCTTGGCCGGAAAGTCTTTCTTTTCGTTCGTCATGTGCCGTGTTCAGTTTACGATGGCATATTCGATGATTTTCTTGTGGGGATCAAAGGGACGATAGGCGGAAAATTCCAGCTTGTCGTGAGCCAGTTGCACCGCTTCACGTTCGGAGGCGGGACGAGCAAGCCGATCTCGCCAGACAAAGTACTCCGCCGCCAACAACACGGCTTGCAGCGGAATAAGTCCCACAACTTCCGATCCGTTCACGTCCACGCCTCGCGACGCGGCCTCGTGTTTCGCCTGCTCAAACGCGATGTGCGGACCGGTGACAAGATAATTCGTCAGATTCATCGAGATCTGACAAAATTTGTCCCGGTCAAGATAGACTCCCATTCCCTTCACGTTCAACAGCGGTCCGGGATGGAAAACTTTCTTGCCGGTGGCCGACAGCACTTCCTCGCCTTGACGATCCTTGATCGGCCATCCCATCTCGCGCACATGGAGGGCGATATCCTGTGCAACGTTCTCGTCTTCCGTTTTCAGATTGACGTTATAGGCGACCAGAAAAAAGCGCGCACCGGTAATCAAACAGCCGAAGGTGGGCATGAACTTGGCGGGTCCGAAGTCGGGCGCCCACTGAGCGTCCTTAAGTTTCTCCTCGAGAGCCTCGTACTCGCCCTTGCGAACACGGGCCAGATTGGTACGTCCGGGTTGCGATGCCGCCGCCTCGTACAGATAGACCGGCACTTGCAGCTCCTGCCCCACGCGTTTTCCAAGCTGCCGGGCCAATTCCGCGCACTCCGCCATGCGGATTCCCCGAACAGGCACAAAGGGAGCGACGTCCACCGCTCCGCTGCGCGGATGGCTGCCCTTGTGCCGGGTCATATCAATTTCTTCATAGGCCGCACGGGTGAGGCGAAACGTCGCCTCGACACACGCCTCGGGTTCCCCGGCGTAGGTGATCACGCTTCGGTTGTAGTCGCCGTTGGGATCCACGTCCAATAGCGTGACGCCGCGCACGGTTTTCACCGTGTCGGCGATGCGATGGATCTTGGCCAGATCGCGTCCCTCGGAGATATTAGGGACGCACTCGACAATTGCTCCCATGGTCCTCGCGATGGTTCGTTGTGACTATGGATAAGTTTCCAGAAACCGTTCGATGATGCTGTCTTCCGCCCAGCGGACGCGGGACAGTGAACATGAGAAGTTGTTGCAGAGGACGGCAAAGGCAACGGTGTCGCCGCTTGCCGTTTCGGCATAGCCGGCCAGTCCCGATACATAGGTCATGCTTCCCGTCTTGGCCCGCACACGCCGCGCCGTGTTTTTCGTGCTCAGTCGGTAGGATAACGTCCCGTCTATCCCCGAGACCGACAACGTAGACCGAAACACTTCGGCGACTGGATGATGATGCATCGCCCGCAGCAATCCCACAACCGACCGAGCGTTCACGGCGTTCCGGCGGCTGAGTCCGCAGCCATCCTCCAAGTGCAGCGATTTGGAGGAAATCCCGCAGCGCCCCACAAATCTCTCGAGCGCTTTCAGGCCATGCCGCCGTTCCGCCGATCCGGTGACCGCCAGTCCCAAGGCCGCCAACACGTACTCGCTGATGTAGTTGTCGCTGTCCTTGTTCATCAGCGACAACACGGAAGGAAGGGGAGCCGAGTGAAGCTCGGTCAGCGGTTCACCAATCGGTACTCCCGACAGCGAGCGCTCGACGATGATATTACCGTACACAGTAATCCCGCGCATAATCAGTGCATGACGCAGGGCGTGGCCGAAATACCGCGCGGGATCCTGCATCGGTATCCACAGGTATTCGCCGTCATCATGCAGCGGAATCTCACCGGTCAGAACGATGGTGGTGTCATGCGGCACCGACCACATCTCGATCCACGGCATGGAAACCGTGTCTACCGTTACAACGTCTGAGCGTACGCTTACCGGCGCATAGACGGGATCGAGGACATATCTCGCCGGCGCGCCGACCACACCGCCGGGAAAAACGCCCAGATGGCAGACGTTGTTGTTGAAACCGAATCCGTCCGTCGGGGGAGCGAATCCGGCGTTGATGTCACCGATTTCCCACCCGGAGGCGGCACTCTCCAGACGATAGGGCCAGACCCGGAGAACCAGATTTCCGGTCACGGCACGCAGTCCACTGTCGCGCAGACTGTCAGCCCACGCCCGCAGCGCGGGAGCACGATGATACTTCGACCACTTGACTTCCGGCGTCGGATCCCCGCCCGCCTGAACTACGAGATTTCCATGCAGAATCCCGTCTTCGGAGAGCGGTCCGTCGCGGAAGCAAACCGTTGTGAACTGATAGTCCGGTCCGAGCGCATCCAGCGCGGCGGCGGACGTGAACAATTTGGTAATCGAAGCGGGAGTGAGCAGACGGTCGGCGTCATACTCGTAGATCACCGAGTCATTCGCCAGCGAGTAGAATAAAATGCTCCACGACGATCCCCGCAGAGATGCGTCCTCGACCATTGATTCCGCGTAGTCGCTGAAAGCCGTCGGAAACACTCGGCCCGCGGCCGGCGTCGCCGGTGATACCAGCAGCAGAAGAAGAATGGAAAGAGCAATCATCCGAACTCGAGTTATCCTACACCAACAAACAATCGGAACAGCGGCTGCGCCACGGGCATGATGATCCGTCCGAAAACGGACACGTCCGCGAAGTTCGCCAACAATACCACAGCGATAAACAACAGGGGTCCGATCCGCTCGAACCGCTCGTAGCCACGCGCCCAGCGCTCGGGGATGAATCCCGACACGATCCGGGAACCGTCGAGCGGGGGAATCGGAATCAGATTGAAGATCGCCAGCACGATGTTGATCCAAACGGCTTGTGCGAGCACCATTAGCGGCCACGGCAGACTCGCGGCGGTCGGATCCATGAACAAGACCGACAGGCGCAGTAGAAACGCGAATGCGATTCCCAGTCCCAGGTTCGATAACGGTCCGGCGACGGCAACCATCGCCATGTCCCGGTACGGCGAGCGAAAGTAACGCGGATCCACGGGTACGGGTTTCGCCCACCCGAATCCGATGAACACGAGCATCAGTGAACCGAAGAAATCCAGATGACGGAGAGGATTGAGAGTCAATCGTCCCATTGTTTTCGCCGTCGGGTCTCCGAGACGAGCGGCCGTCCACGCGTGAAAGAACTCGTGGACAGTGAGTCCGATCACGAAGCCGGGAAGTAAGAGAAGGATTTGAGTATAATTCACAGATTCGTTAGCCGCGAGGATGAAAACTGCGAACCGTTTCGCGAAGGTAGTCGCGATCCAGATGCGTATAGATCTCGGTCGTGGAAATCGAAGCGTGTCCGAGCAGCTCCTGAACGACCCGTAGGTCCGCACCACCTTCCAGCAAATGAGTCGCGAAGGTATGCCGGAACGTGTGAGGCGTCACGGGCGTCTCGATCCCCGAGCGTTGCAGGTAAACTTGCAGAATTCGCCAGAATCCGAAACGGGTCAGCGGTCGGCCGTGGCGATTGAGGAACAACACGTCTTTCGCTTCCGGCGGTAAGGGTTTCGGCTTTCCGTCACGGGTTCGTCCGCGGATCCCGTCGCGACCGTGGATGAGATAGCCTTTCAACGCCAGCTCCGCCCGACCGCCGAGCGGCACAAACCGCTCCTTCCCCCCTTTTCCCAACACGCGCACGAGTTCCGATTCGAACACGACGTCGCGTCGTCGCAAGCCGACCAACTCCGATACTCGCAGACCGCACGAGTAAGCCATCTCGATCAGGGCCCGGTCGCGCAGGGAAGGCGGATCATCTCCGACGACGGCCTGCAGCAGTCGCTCCATTTCTTCCACGGTGAGCACACTGGGAAGATGACGCGGCAGCTTGGGACCTTCGATATCCTCGGCCGGATTGGTTTTCGAGAATCCCTCGGTCACTCGCCAGCGGAAGAATCCGCGAATGGCCGAGAGATGACGAGCCGCACTGCGCGGGGCAAGATACTCGCCGAGCTCGCGCAGGTATCTTTCCAGAGTCCGGCGATCCACCGCATCAAACGTTAAGTGGCTCGAAGCGAGCCAGTTCGCAAATCCCCGTAAATCCCGCCGGTAGTTTTCGAGCGTGTGCGGCCGCAGATCCGCCTCGTAGGCCGCCTGCGCGAGAAACGTGCGAATCTCCAGAGAACCCGCTTCGTCACTCGCGGAGGAAGGGATTGGTACGGCGTTCTTCGCCAACGGTAGTGGTCGGTCCGTGACCGGGATAAACGACGGTTTCTGGCGGCAGCGAAAGGATTTTCGAGCGGATGTTTTGAAGAAGAACTTGTTCACTGCCGCCGGGGAAATCGGTGCGTCCGATGCCACCCGCGAACAGCGTATCACCGGCTATCACGAAACCCTCATAATGGAACACGAGCGAACCCGGCGAGTGCCCCGGCACGTGCAGGATTTTCAGCGAATCGTTTCCCACCCGCAAGGAATCGCCCTCCGCCAGCGCGCCGTCGGCGTCGGGGGAGATCACGGGTTTTCCGATATAGAGCGAGAGGTTTTTTGCGGGATCGGTTAGCATGGGCCGGTCGGCGTCGTGTATCAAGAGCGGAATCCCCAGTCGGGTTTTGATCGTTCCGTTGGCCTCAATGTGATCCATATGACCGTGCGTGTTGACCAGATACAGCGGTTTCAAATCGAGCGTTTCGATTTCCCGCAGGATCTCCTCCCCATCGCCGGGCGCATCAAAGATCACCGCCTCGCGCGTACGATCACACCATACGACCATCGTGTTCACGGCATTGAAACCGATCACCCGCAGAAGTATGTTCAGCACGCGGCGGCCTCGCGAAGCCGCCGAATATTCGCCGGGATGTCGCCGCGGAAAACCGCCGTTCCCGCAATCAACAGATCGGCGCCGGCGTGCACGACCGAAGGCGTGGTTACTTCATCTATTCCGCCGTCCACGGCGATGGTGAACTCCGCCACGCCTTCCTTGCGCCAGCCGTCGGCGTGCAGAATCTTCGGTAACATCCCCTCGATGAAGTGCTGTCCGCCGAATCCCGGATTGACCGTCATGATGAGAAGCAAATCGAAACTGCCCAGCACCGGTTCGATCATCTCCACGGGTGTGGACGGATTGATCGAGACTCCCGCCCGCGCACCGAGCGAGCGAATGTGGGTGAGCGTCCGATGCAAATGACGGCAGACTTCCTGATGGACCGTGATGATCGAAGCACCGGCCTTGTGATACGATTCGAGGGATTTTTCGGGTTCCTCGATCATCAGATGCACGTCGAGTTCGAGAGACGTGAGCGACCGAAGCTGCCGGATGATGGGCGGACCGAACGTCAAATTCGGCACGAAGTGTCCGTCCATCACATCGCAATGCAGAAGGTCGGCGCCCGCGCTCTCGCATTGCTTCACCTGATCGGCAAGATGCATGAAATCGGCCGCCAAAATGGAAGGCGCGATACGAACCGGTCTGCTCAATCCACTTCTCCCGTTGAAATTGTTCGGGACGAATCTTCGGTCTCCAGAGAATCCACCGGATTCACATCCGGCGCCGCGCGCAAGACGGGAACCGCCACGACGAGATCCACCGCCGTCTCCGGTTCCACCTCCTGACCGGAGCGCAGCGACTGCGCGATCACGGTTCCGGTCGGATAGAGATCCGTCTCTTTGCGCACGATCCGTCCCAGTTTGAGTCCCGATTCCCTCAGAAGCAGGCGCGCCTCGTGAAGGGGCTTCTCCATCAGATACGGAATAAAGAAGTGATCGGGACGCGGTCCGAGGGAAACCATCAGTTTCACGGCGTCCCCCGGGGCAACACTCGCCCCCGGTTCCGGTTCTTGAGAGACGATGATGTCCCGAGGAATCTCACTCGAGAATTCATAGACAATATCCGCACTCGTACACAGCAGATTCACGTTCCGGCAGCGAATCTGCGCGTCGCGCACCTTGAGGCCAACCACGTCGGGAGCCAGATCCCGTTTCACGTCCACCGCCGGAACCACGCGGATCTTCCGGCCGGGTTTGGCGAGCGCCCGGGCAAAGGGTCGCTGCTCCAGAACGGTGCCTTCGGGAACGTTGCCGCCCATTTTGGGTGCGTCCAACACGACGATGAAGCCGGACGAATCCGCTCGACGCTTGGCCTCTTCGGTGGATAATCCCACCAACTCAGGAATCGGTCGCTCGATTCCCTGGCGGGTGTAGAGCGGCATCACGAAGCGGTCGAAAATGAAAAACAGCAGAATCAGGACAACAAAAATGCCCGCCACGACCGTGAACCAGCGGAGAAGGGCGCGGGAGGCGGGATGAGATGCCATAAAACGGATCAAGCGGTGGTCGTACGTCGGAAGCGAGCGGCAAACGCTCCGTCGCAACCGTGAATGTGAGTGAACACCTCGAGGTCTCCGTGTTCACCGACGGTGGATTCGGGAGTGAAGCCGCGCGCGTCCTCCTTGTGGAACTCGGGAAACGCTTTCAGAAAACTCGTCACAATCTCATGATTCTCCGACGGCAGGATACTGCACGTCGAATACACCAGAACTCCGTTGGGACGAACGAGCTCGGCCGCCCGCGAGAGAATCTCCAGTTGCAGTTTTCGCTGCAGGGCGAGATGATGGCTCTTCCGCCGCCATCTCACATCGGAATGTTTCCGCAGCAGTCCCAGTCCGGAGCACGGAACGTCCGCCAGCACGCGATCGAAAGGCTCGGCCGAGAACTCGCGAGCGTCCATGGTATGTACGGCTACTCCCGCGGCTCCGATTCGTTGCAGGTTCTCGCTAAGTTTTTGTGTTCGCTCGGGCGAAATCTCGATCGCAACCAGATCGGCTTCACCTCTCACGTGCTGATAGATACCGAGTAGCTTCCCCCCGGGGGCCGCGCAGAGATCGAGAATCCGTTCGCCCGGCTCGGGCGACAAGAGCTCGACCGCCAGACCGGCGCTCTCGTCATGAACCGTCAGACTTCCGTCGTCAAGCAGATGCTGAAGCTGAAAGATCGCGGGCGAAGGGAACCGATAATATCCGTCAATCAGGACCGAAGGCTCGAATCGAATCGCCCGCGAGCGAAGGAACTCCTCAAAATCGGCCTCTTTCCATCGCAGCGGATTTGTGCAAACCGTCAACGGCGCCCGTTCGTTGTTGGCGGCGAGGACTCGCGGCAATTCCTCCTGGCCGAAACGGGCCGCGAGCTCGCGTACGATCCAGCGCGGATGCGAATGTAGGAACGCGAGGCGGCCCAGTTCATCCGTTCCCTCGGGAACCACGCTCCAGCGCTCCCGCTCCCGCGCCAATCTTCGGAGAACCGCATTGATCAGCCCGGCGGCGGATTTGTTCATCCGCTGGACCGCTACCTCAACGGTTTGGCTGACCGCCGCGTGGTCGGGAACGCGATCCTGACAGAAGAGCTGATAGCCTCCCATCCGGAGTAACACACGGATGAGCGGCTGGGCCCGGAAGTAATCTCCGTGAAATACTGGGGAAACGACGGAATCGAGTCGGCCTCGCCAGCGGATAGACCCCCAGAAGAGGTCAGCGGCCAGAGCACGGTCGCTGCCCCGCAGATTGGATTGGGTCAAATGGCGGGCAATGATCTCGTCGGCGAACTGTGGGTCCCGCTCAAGTTCCGCCAGTGCATCGGCGGCAACACCCCGTGAGGTGACGGGCACAGGGTCTGTCATGTGCGTTCAAGCAGTGGAAGTTACGTATTTTGCGCGGAAAAGGCAAGATCAAGCCATGAGTCGCCTTGACAATCCGCAGGATATCCATTTATTTACACGCTACTCAGGAAAACACAGTTTCCTCATGCGGTCAAATTTCTCATATCGCGTTCAATATTGGGCACTTCTTGCTCTGGGGGCCTCGTTTCGGCTATTGCCTCGGAGGATTCGCTCCGCGGTCGGGGGTTGCTTGGGTCAAGTTGTTTATTTAATTGGAATTCGGGTTCGGGTCACAGAACAGAATCTAATGCGAGCCTTCCCCTCATTGCCTCGAAATGCCATCAGGATGACCGTGAGGCGTGTCTATTGTCATTTCGGTCGAGTTGCCGCCAGCTTTGCCACTGTACTGACTCTTCGGCGATCTGACCTCGGGAAGTGGATTTTTGTGGAGGGAACCGACGTTTTGGATGAGGCGGTTCGTTCGGGAAAGGGCGGCTTGGTATTCTCGGGACACCTCGGAAACTGGGAACTGATGGGGGCAATCTGCGCTCAACTGGGGTATCCGGTAACGTTCGTGGTGGCCTCTCAATCGAATCCCTACGTTGAAGAACTCATTGACCGCTATCGCCAGCGGACTGGAATCGAAATTATCAAGCGGCGCGACGCGATTCGCGGTGTGCTAACAGCCCTCAAGCGGGGCCGTCTGGTGGCCATGCTTATAGACCAAGACGCCCATGAGGAAGGAACGTTCGTTCCGTTCTTCGGCACTCCCGCCTCGACGCCTCGCGGACCGGCGGTCTTTCACCTGCGCACCGGGGCTCCGCTCATTTTCGCTCATTCCGCCCGCCTGCCCGGAGATCGCTACCGGATTCAGGTATCCCGACTCGATACCGCCGGTTGCGCTGACACCGACGAAATCACCGCCCGCATGTCCTCCGTTTTTGAGGCTGCCGTACGTAAGACTCCCGAACAGTGGTTTTGGATGCACCGCCGATGGAAGACTCGCCTACCCGAATCCTCATTATAGATACGGCCTGGCTGGGTGACGTGGTGTTCACGACCTCGCTGATCAGCTCGGCGCGGGCGTTGTGGCCTCGTGCGGAGATTCACATGGTAGTCGCACCGCGAGGCGAACCTATTCTCCGCGGCCATCCCCACCTCCAGCGGCTTTGGGTACTCGACAAGCGCGGAAAACACCGAAATGTCATTGCGTTAGCGGCCTTCGCTCGGCAACTTCGCATGCTTGACTTCGACCTTATCCTGAATGCTCATCCGTCCTTCCGCAGCCGCTTGCTGACCAAATGGATTGCGGCACCGATCCGAGTCGGCTTCGACGGTTTCGGCTCCCGCTGGTGTCACACGATTCACGTTCCGAACGACTTGGCCATCGAACCGGACCATGTCGAGCGCCGTCTGAACCTGCTGCGTCGTCTCGGTCATTCGGTCAAGGCGGCCCCGCTGCAGGTGGCGGTTAGTCCCGAGGAACTCCACGAGGCGAGGCAATTCCTCGAACAGCATGGGATCACGTCGTTGCCGCTGCTGGGATTGGTTCCGGGATCGGCTTGGCCCACGAAACGGTGGAGTGTGAGCCGCTACGGGGAACTGGCCTCGCGCTGGATATCCGAAAGACATGGAGCGGTTCTGACGTTCGGGGCTTCCGCCGAGACCGAAATCCTCGATCAGTTGCACGGAATCCATCCGGAGCGGATTCTGAGCATGTTGAACGTACCGATTCCGGGAGTGGCGGCGTTTCTATCCGTATGTTCGGCGGTTGTGGGAAATGACACCGGTGTGTCGTTTCTGGCGATGGCCGCCGGATGTCCACGGGTGGTAGTGCTGTACGGCTGCACGCAGGTAGACTACCACTTCCCTCCCCCCCACCTCGCCATCACCGCCGGAGTGCCGTGCTGCCTGCCGCGAACCGGCCACGGAGCGCATCGCTGCCGCTGGGGAGAAGAGCCGTGGTGCATGGAACAGATCACGGTGGAGAGGGTGTGGAGAGAATTAGAACCGCCCGCTCACAACCGGCAATCGTCGTAAAACGCACTCCTTCGCCGGGCTGCACTTCCCCCATAAAGCAAGCCGCCGATCTTTCGACCGGCGGCTTGGTGTTTCCGTGGACGTTCCGGATCAGTTGTGATTCAATGAGGGCGCTGCCGAGGCACCACGCAGCTTGTTCCACAGCATATGCAGCGCACCTTTGATCGTCGCCGACGACGCGGCAGGCTGGAAATGCTCGCGGATGATTTCGGGATCGAAGACGCCGTTCGAGAGGGCGATCACGCTTTCCACGTGATTGCGGAGCTGCCGCACGTTCTCCGGCCACGACACCGTCATGAGCAGTTCCATGTAGTGATACGGCACCGAGGGCGCCGCCACGTGCTCGCGCTGGGCGAAGTCGCGGAGAATCGCCATCACCAGTTTGGGGATGTCCTCACGACGCTCGGACAGAGACGGCATCCGCAGTTCCGACTGCGATAGCCACTGAAGAAGATCCATCGAGAACCGACCGTATCGAACCTGTTCTTCCAGTGCCGCCCGGTTTCCGGTGGCCACGACCCGGCAGAAGGCCGCCGCCCGCTCGAGGGCCACGGCCAGGTCGCCGTCGAAGACACCCCCGAGGA
>JAHJDG010000230.1 GCA_018812265.1 bacterium
CCACGAGTGGGTGTACGAAAAGGGCTGGCTGCATCGCTTCTTCGAGGCTCTGGAAAAACACTCGAACGAAATCAAACTCGTTACGCTCGGCGAAGCCCGCGACCGGATCCGTCCCGGCGGACGGACCTACCTGCCCACCGGATCGTACTTCGAGATGGGCGAGTGGGTGCTCCCGCCCAAGGCTGCCCGCCGCTTCGCGGAGTTCGTCAGCGAGTTCAAAGAGCGCGACGATTGGGAAGCCCTGCGGCCCTTCATGCGCGGCGGTTTCTGGCGCGGCTACCTGGCTCGCTACGATGAAGCCAACTACCTGCACAAGAAAATGCTCCGCGTCAGCGCCAAGTATCATCGGCTGTCCTCCCGCAAGCGTAACGCCCGTCTCTACACGCCGGTTCTGCGGGGGCAGTGCAACTGCCCGTATTGGCACGGAATCTTCGGCGGTCTCTACCTTCCCCATCTGCGGCACGCGGTCTGGAAAGAACTCCTGCTCGGCGAATACGCGCTCGACAATGCGGCGCATCGCGGACGCAAATGGATTGACGTCGAGAAGACCGATTTCGACGCCGACGGCTCTCCCGAGATACTTCTGGAGAACGCCGCGCTCAACGCATACATTGCTCCTCATCGCGGCGGAATGATCTTTGAATGGGATTACCGCCCGCGTGGCTATAATCTTCTGAACACGTTGACCCGCCGACCTGAGGCTTATCATTCCAAGCTTGCTCAAGCCGCCAATCACGCTGCCGACGGAACCGAGACGGCCTCCATCCACGAAATGGTGCTGTCGAAGGAGCCGGATCTCGACAAGGCGCTGCACTACGACGAATGGCCGCGCGGGGCGCTCCTCGATCATTTCCCCGGCTGGAATTCCAGCCTCGACGAATTCAAGAACGGCACGCTTTCCGACTACGGCACGTTCTTGCAGGCTCACTACGAGTTGAAGGAATTGTTTACCGATGCCGTCTCGCTGTGCCGAACGGGCCACGTGGGAGAAACGGCGGTGGAAATATGCAAGACGATCCGCACGCTGCCCGGGAAGGCCGTGCTCGAAATCGAGTACAAGATTCGCAATCATTCTCACCATGATCTGCACAGTCCGTTCGGAGTGGAGTGGAACCTCGCGCTCATGGCGCCCAACTCTTCGCAGCATACGTTCAGCATCCCCGGAACGAACGTCACGGATCGTCCGTTGAATGAGAGCGTCGAACATCGTGACGTTCGCGACCTGCTGTTTTCCGATCGCAGCGAAGGCGTGGCCGCGCGTTTCCGCTTCCCGCAGCCCGTCAAAGCGTGGCGGGTTCCCATTGAAAGCGTCTCCCTTTCGGAAGGCGGTTTTGAGCGCATTTTCCAGTCCGTCGCGCTGCTTCTGCTCTGGGAACTTCACCTCGGTCCCGGTCAGGAATGGCGGCGGTCGTTCACGGTGTCGCTCGGCGAGGCGTAGGTCCACGTCATCAATGAAGAGTGCGGGCGCACAACACAGGTGCGCCCGTTTTATCCCAAGATTTCGAGTGCCGGAACCGCTCAAACCGGGAATGCCGATTTCCCCTCCCCCCAAGAAGACCGCTCGATTTTCCATCGCCAGGATTCTCCTCGTAGGGAATGTGTTCCTGGTGCTGTGGTTCATCTTATGCGCCGGTCCCCGGAGTGCCCGCGCGCAGGAATCGCTCCCGCCGGTTGACACTCTAAGCGTAGACACCCTTGCACTCGACACTCTGGTCGCCGACACGCTCGCGTCCCCCGCGGACGACGAGGGAGTGGATACGCTCGTCCACTACTCGGCGGACGACATTGACTTCGACGTGATCCATCGTGTGACCTTCCTCTCCGGCAACGCCCTTATCACCTACCGGGACATGCAGCTCGAAGCCGGGCAAATCACGGTAGATTGGGACGCGCAGCTTCTCACCGCCTCGGCCCTGCCCGACACCGGATTCCTCGATACTGCGCGAACCGTAATTGATACCATTATCTCGCGCGGGCGGCCGCATTTCACGCAAGGACCGGAAGATTTCTACGGCGACGAGATCGCCTACAATATGGAAACCAAAATCGGCCGCGTGCGCGGCGGAAGCACCCAATACGAGGAGGGCCGCTACCGCGGCGAGCAATTCAAGCGCCTGTCCGAAGACATTCTCTCGGTGACGGAGGGTGAATTCACCACCTGCGAAGCCGACTCTCCGCATTATCACTTCCATGCCAAGACGCTCAAGGTAATGGTCGGCAAACGGGTCGTGGCGCGGCCGGTGGTTCTCTATTTCGAGGACGTTCCCTGTCTCGCCGCGCCCTACGGCATCTTCCCCCAGCAGCACGGGCGCACCTCCGGGATTCTCATTCCCACCTTCGGCGAGTCCGCGTCGCAAGGCCGCTTCCTGCGCGATCTCGGTTACTACTGGGCGATCTCCGACTACATGGATGTTCAGTCCAGTTTCGATTATTACGAGCGGTTCGGGATTCTGGGTCGCGGCGGATGGCGGTACGCCAAGCGCTACACCCTCGATGGCGGTGCCCGTTTCGATTTCAACATGCAGCGGCAGGGAAGTCAGCATCGCCGCGACTACTCGATCAGCGCGCAGCACAACCAGATCATTGACCGCAACACCCGCTTCACCGCCAGCGGAGCCTATGCCTCGAGCCGCACCTACGTGCAGAACGTCGGCTCGGTGCAGGATCAACTCAACCAACAGCTCCAATCCAACGCGACGCTCTCCAAGTCATGGGACAACTCACCGTGGAACATGAGTGTCAACGCCAGCTACACTCAATATCTGAATCTGGGGACGTGGAGCACGACGCTGCCCGCCATTAGCCTCTCCCACCGCACCGGTCTGCTCTTCCCGCCCCCCAAGGCTCCCCGCCATCTGCGCGGCGCGGTGGCGCAGCGCGAACTCCGCGCGCCCTGGTACCGGGCTTTCAATTGGAGCTACTCGGTCGCCGCCCGCAACGAAATGGCCATGCCCAAGCAGCTTCGCGAAGAAGCTCTGCAACTCGGTCTCATCGGAATTGACGGTCGGCGGCGGGCCAATACGATCATCAAAGGAACCGACAGCACCACCGTTTATCAGAAAGACGGCTTGGTCCATCGCGGCGGCATCAGCGCCAACGCGAGGATTCTCAAATATCTGAATCTGAATCCCCGGCTAAACGTGCAGTCGCTGTGGACGCCCCGCGCCGTTCGCTACCTGCCCAACGGCAAGCGGCTGGACCGCGAAGATGAGAACGGATTCTTCCATCGCACCACGTTCGATTTGGGTAGCTCCATGACCACCAAGCTCTATGGAGTCTCCCATCGCCCGCTCGGAATCGGAGCGAGCTTTCGTCACGTCATGACGCCCAGCGCGGGATTCACCTACCGTCCCGATTTCTCCGATAAGGAATGGGGCTACTACGAGACCGTCACCCTTCCCGACGGCCGTTCCCACACCTACGACCGCTTTCCCGCCGGCGAGAACATCTCGGGCGGCGGAAGCACGCCGAAGGGAATCTCCGAGCGATTCAATTTCGATCTCGGTCACTTGTTTCAGATGAAAACCGGTGATCCGGAGCTCGAAACGGAGAAGAAGTTCGATCTCTTAAGCTGGAGTATGGGAACGGGGGTGGACGTCAAGCGCGATTCGCTGCGCTGGGACAATCTCGGGATGAGCTGGCGGACGGCCATTCCCGGCACGATCGTCGGCCCCATCCAGAACGTCTCCCTCGACGTGACCACCACCCACGGCTTCTATGCGTACGAAAACGGACGTCGTGTCCGCCGTTTCTTCTGGGATCAGGAGGGCGCCAAGTGGTATGCGCCTCTCGAACTGTTGAACAGTTCGATGAATCTCGGTTTCGCTCTGCAATCGGAGACGATCGGTTCGGTGGTCGGGATTCGCGATCGCGGGACGTCGGCCGCACGGCGTGACACGACGAATCTTGCCCGCCCCGATTCCCTGATCGAACCCTTCAATCCCGTCCTCGTTCCGGGCCAGCGCGGGCAGCAACCGCCGGCTCCGCGAAAACAAGTGCAGAATGACAAGCCCTCGCAGCTCTACCGGATGCCGCTGAGTATCGCCTTCGGCATTCGACAGAGCCACGATTACCGCGCACCGTCCACCACCTCCAGCCTGAGCGCGCGCGCCACCTTCACGCTCACGCCTCGCTGGAACATCAGCATGGACTACACCTTCGATCTCGACCGCAAGGAAGTCCGCAACACCAACGTGTTCGTCACCCGTGACCTGCATTGCTGGGAAGCCACCTTTTCGTGGAGTCCGCTTGGCTACCGGCCCGGTTACTTCCTGCGGATCGGACTCAAGTCTCCTCAGCTTCGCGACGTGAAGATCGAGCGTCATCGCGGTGCGGGTCTCGGCAGCTACTACTGATCATGTCCGACTTCACCGGCATTGTAACCCACAACGACTTCGACGGCCTCGGCAGCGCCGCGCTGCTCTCGTGGGCCTACGATATCGAAGACGTCCGCTTCGCCGGGCCGATCACCATCGCCAAGGCCGAGATTCCCATCACCCGCGAGCACATCGTCTGCGATTTGCCCTATCCGCTCGAGTGCGGTCTGTGGTTCGATCATCACGCCGGCAATATCGAAGAGCTGAAACTGCGCGGGATGGATCCGGGCGGCATACCGGGCCGTTTCGCTGAGGCGCCGTCCTGCGTTCGCGTGGTGTACGATTTTCTCTCCGAAGAAGATGATCTGCCCGGGGATTTCGCCGATCTGGCTCGCGCCGCCGACCTCGTGGACAGCTTC
>JAHJDG010000231.1 GCA_018812265.1 bacterium
CGCCGATCATGAAGAGTTCGATGGAGATCGCCGTGCCGCAGGCCGCCACCGCCACCGCGACGGACAAGGAAGGAATCACCGTCGTCATCCGCAAAGACGGCAAGATGCTCATTGACGAAACGCCGGTGGACGAATCGAGTTTCGATATTTCGTTCAAACAAATTTATTCCAATTCCGGTCAGCCGGTCTTTCTCAAGGCCGATGCCGAAGTGCCCTATGCGAAGGTGCTGACCGTGGTGGACGCGCTGCGCGAGAATGGAGTGACCGAATTGGGCCTGGTGGCCGAGCCGAAAGCCTCGACCCACGGCCGCCGGAGGTAAAAGGGACGATGGGCGGTTCCTTCCTGTTGTCCGTGGCATTGCACGTCGTGGTGGGCGTGGCGATGATCTGGGCGACCGGCCCGCACAAGATGAGTTCCAAGCCGCTGCCCTCCGCAACGGTGGTGAGACTGGTGCGGCCCAAGCTGCCGCCGCCGGGAATTCCCATCCCCAGCCGCGAAGGACAAGCCGAAGAGACCAAGCCCGCGCTCGAAATCCCGGCGCCTAAAAAAGACAAAGAGAAAACCGAACCCAAAACCACATCCGCCGAAAAACCCAAACCTGCTCCGGTCAAAAAAGAGGCTCCCCGCGCGGTCAAATCATCCGTCGGAACGGGCGGCAAGGAGCTGGTGGGCAAAGCGGGAACGATGCACGTCGGCGGGGAGGGATTCGAATACGATTTCTATCTGGCGGTGGTGCAGTCGAAGATCGAGCAGAATTTCCGCCCGCCGCCCGGTGTGCGAGGGCAAACCCTCGCCACGGTGGCCTTCCGCATCGAAAAAAACGGTATGATTACGAGCGTTACTCTGGCCAAGTCATCAGGCAATCTCCTCATAGATCAGGCCGCCGAACGCGCGATTCGCGCCGCCGGCCGTTTTCCGCCGCTTCCCCCGCAGTACGACAAGGGAGTGCTGGACATCAACTTTGAATTCGTCGTCAATCCCGCTGCGAGTGGATAGCGGAGCGTGATGAAAAAAACTGTATCGCTGGCAATCGTTCTGCTGTTCTTTGTCAGTCTCGCGGGTTACGCCCAGCCGATTACGCTGCGCATGGAGACGCGCTCGGTCGCGCGCATGGAGATCGTGGTCATGCCGTTCCACGCCGCTCGCGACAGCGCCTTTGCCGGAGAACTTCCCAAAACGCTGCGCGACATCGTCAACGGCGATCTCGGCTACTGCGGTTATTTCAACGTGATCGAACCCGAAGACCTGCCGCCCGATACGCTGGTCAAGGTCAAACGGGTGGGAAAAACCTACGACACGCTGCGCGTGTTCACCGGCTCGACGGCGGCCCGCGTGCACGGCTCGGTGACGGTCGAGTGGAACGGAGTGACGGCGGGAATCGCCATCTTCCAGCCGCCCATCAAGGACCCGATCCATATCAAGGACTTTCGCTTCAAGGCCGATGATCTGCGCGCGGCGGGTCACGAGATCGCCACCTGGATCACGCGCATGGTGACCGGCGAAGAGGGCGCGTTCACCTCGAAGATCGTCTTCGTCGTGAAAACCGGCGACAACAAAAACCTGTGGATCATGGACTGGGACGGATCCAATCCCCGCAGCCTGACGCAGGATCGCACGCTCAACATGTCGCCCACCTGGGCGCCCGACGGCAAGACGCTCTATTTCACCTCGTTCCGCGACGGCAACGCCGACGTTTTCCGCTACGATCTGCCGACCGGGAAAGTCACGTCCTTCGTGGCGACGCCGCGCGTGGACAGCGCACCCTGCGTCTCGTCGGACGGTGAGTGGATCGTCTACAGTTCGGCGGTGGACGGCAATTCCGAAATCTACCGGATTCGTCCCGACCGCAGCGACCGGACTCAACTCACCATCAGTTGGGGAGTGGACACGTCGCCTTCGTGGTCGCCGACCGGACGCGAACTCGTATTCACCTCCGACCGCACGGGAACGCCGCAGATCTATCGAATGGATTTCGACGGCGCCAACGTCCGCCGCTTGACGTGGAACGCGAACTACAATGAAACGGCCCGCTGGTCGCCGCGCGGAGATTTGGTCGCCTTTGCCAGCCGCGAGATCGGATTTCAGGTGTTCACGATTTCTCCCGACGGCAGCGGCGAGCGGCGTGTCACCGGCGAAGGTTCGAATTTCGATCCGTGTTGGTCACCCGACGGCATGAAAATCGTCTATACCTCGGTGTGCGGCGGACAGTCGTCCATCTACACCTGCAATTGGGACGGCAGCAACCACCGTCAGCTCTCGTTCGGCTTGAACGCTTCCCAACCCCAGTGGGGCCCGGCCGTTCCGCTGACGGAGCGTTCGGATTGATCCGCTGATGAGGAGATTCGCAGCCCATGTCCGCTGACCGGGTGGTGGTTTGCACGCCGACGTTTCATCGCGCCGAACTGCTCAAGCGCGCGATTGAATCGGTGCTCGGCCAGACCTACCGCGACTTCGAGCACGTTGTGGTGCAGGACGGATGCGATCGCGGGGGAGAATGCGCGGCTTGCCGAGAAACGGCCGCCGTCGGCGAGCGGTTCCAGAAACACGATCCACGGTTTCGCTTCGTTGTGCTTCCCGAACACATGGGGGGATACGGATTCTACTCGCGGAACTGGGCTATCGAGCATTCCGATGCGCCGCTCATCGCCTATCTGGACGATGACAACTGGTGGGAGCCTACGCATCTGGAGACGTTGGTAAATGCGCTGCGCGTGAGCCGCGCGTCGTTCGCTTTCAGCGGTACGATTATGCGCGACCAGCGTGGGCGAACGATCCACCGGCGCATCTCCCGGCGTCCCTACTACATGGGAATTGACACCAACGAGATCGTTCACCGCCGCGAGCTGATCGGTAAATATGGCGCTTGGAAACCCACCGATGCGGCCGTACACAATCACGACTGGGAACTCGTGGCCAGATGGCTGCGAAGCGGAGAAACTTTCGCGCCATCGGGAGAAGCCACCACCAACTACCCGCTCAATCCCGGCCGTTCGGCTCTGGGCTATTGGTATTCCTTCGCCAAACGTCGCCTTTTCTACGAACTGTCGCGGGTCTTCCAGAACGCCGATCATCGCTATCGCGCACGCGACGTGACGTCGAAATAGGCGGCCGCAGGTCCAATCGTTTTCGAGTGATGCCGTCCTGCGGACGGCGAGAAGATATTCCGTCAGGTCTGATTGGATTTCCAACAACCCGAAACACTTCATATCCATCATGGAGAGAACATGAAAAAGCAATTTCTCATCCGCGTTATGCCGGTCATGCTTATGATTGTCTTGGCCGGTGCCATCGCGTTGACTGGCTGCAAGAAGAAGATGCCCAAGGAAGCTCCGCCTCCGCCCCCGAAGGTGGAGGAAGTTGCACCGCCCCCCCCGCCCGACACGACCGGACAGGCCGAGCGTGAGCGTCAGGCGGCGATGGACGCTGACCGGGCGCGCATTCAGGCGGTGTACTTCGATTTCGACAAGAGCGTGATCCGTCCCGATCAGCGCAGCAAGATCACGACCAATGCCGACATCTTCCGTAACTGGACCGAATGGGCTGTCTCGATCGAGGGCCACTGCGACGAGCGCGGCACGACCGAATACAACCTGGCTCTGGGTGAGCGTCGCGCCACGTCGGCCAAACAGGCGCTGGTGGCGGCCGGAGTGGATGCGGCTCGCGTCTCGACGGTCAGCTACGGCGAAGAGCGGCCGGTGGATCCGGGTCACAACGAAGCGTCCTGGTCCCGGAATCGGCGGGCGGAATTCCGCGTTAAGTAATCCACTTTCCTTTGCGAGGTTTCGTCATGTTTGAGCGGCCGTTGCAAACGGCGCGGGCGCTCCGTGTGGGCTCCGTCTGGATTTCCATTCTCGGAGCGTTGCTGCTTACCGTGGGATGTGCGTCGCGCAAGCAGGTGTTCGTGATTCAGGAAGACACCCGCTACATCCGTATGTCGGTGGATAGCCTGAAGCGGCAGCAGAAAGCCGCGCAGGAGGCGCTGGCGTCGCTCGACGATCAGGTGCGAGCCATGCGCGCGACCGCCGAGTACGGTTCGTCTACGCTCGAAGAGAAGGTGGAGACGCTGGCTTCGCGGCTGGACGAGATTCTCACGCGTATGGACCGTGCGCTCTCGCCCCTCGAGGAATTCATGCGCCGGCAAGCGGTGACCGACACCTCCGTCGCTCCGGTGATGGGATCGGATTATTACGATGCGGCCGTGCGGGACCTCGGTCTCGGCAACTATGATCTTGCCGAAGTGGGATTCCTCCAATTCCTCGAGAACTATCCCAAGAGCGATCTGGCCGATGACGCACGCTATGGCTTGGCCGAAACCCACTACGCGCGCAAGAAATACGACGAGGCCGCCGATGAATTCCGTCGTGTGATTGCCACCGCTCCCTCGGGGAACAAGACTCCCGCCGCCATGCTCAAACTGGGTCTCTGCTATCGCGCCATGCAGGATAATCGCGAGGCGCGGAAAACGTGGGAAGATCTCATCACAAAGTTTCCCTACTCGGATGAGGCCAAGGTCGCCCGTCAGCGTTTGGATGAGATCGGCGGCGGACGCTGATCCGGTTTCTATTCCAAGCGGACTGCCCCACTACGTCTATGGCGCGGTGGGGTTTTCCGTCTGTGATTCCGTTTCCATGAGTGCGAATTCTCACGCGAGAGTAACCATGAACGTCAGGTTTTCATTTCGACGCGTAGGATTACCGGTACTGCTCTCCTGTTTCTGGACGATGGCCGCCGTCGCTCAGAGTTCGCCCGACAGTCTGGTCGTTGCGAGTCAGATGGCCATCGAGGAGAGTCTCACCACCGGGAAGACCGACACCGCCGCTCCCGTGGTCGTTTCGATAATTCCCGTGCGAGACACGGTAATCGAGCGGAAGACACATATCCCGCGAGTACCGGGTGTTCCCGTCGTTCTGGATGGCGACACGCTGTTTCGCGTCTATCCCCGCGCGCTGACGGCGGCCGAACGCGCCGAACGGGTGAACCGCGTCCTGCAATTCATCGTCGAATCGGAAGCGATCAATCCCACGCAGCTGCAGGCCGTGGATGGCGACAGCACCTCGGACATCGTGTTGGACACGCTCATCATACTCAGCATTACCGACGATGACGCGGCGATTGCCGGAGTATCGCGCAGCGAGCTGGCGGAGCGGCACACGCAGGAACTGATTCAGGCTCTTACTCAAACGCGGCGGGAGATGCGTTTGCACGTGATGCTGATCCGTCTGGGACTGGCCATCCTGATTCTGGCGGGAGTCGGAGCCGCGTGGTGGCTCTTGGCCTGGTTTTTCCCGCGCGTCTATTCGCGGATTCGAAGCTGGAAGGGAAAGATCATCCGGCCGCTGCGAATCGGTCAACTGGAACTCGTCAGCGCGGCCACGGCCACCGCGTTCAGTGTCCTTCTCGCTCAGCTCGTGCGCTGGACGGCGACGCTCTTTCTTCTATACTTCGGTCTGGCTCGCATTCTGAATCTGTTCCCCGCCACGGCCCGCTGGAACGTTCGACCCGTACTCATCGGTGTGGGGCTGACGATTCTGGCGACGTTCTTCGCGTGGGCGGTTTTCCGCCTTCTGCGGCTCTCATTTGGCGCGTTGCTGCGTCGCGTATCACACTGGAAAGGCACGCTGGTCAAGGGCATCCGGCTGCGCTCGGTGGAGATTCTGTCGGAAGACCGTCTCCTCGAGATAATCGAATTCGGCATCCGAGTGATGCGCTTCGCCGTCTATGTGGTGCTGAGCTATGGCTATCTGACCCTTGTCTTCAGCTTTTTCTCCTTCACGAGAACCTGGTCAGCCACGCTGTTTCGATTTGTGATGAATCCGCTCGTCGGAGCGGGCATCTCGCTGGTGAACTACCTGCCCTCGCTGTTCACCATTCTGGTGATAATTCTCATCGCCCGCTATGCGATCAAGCTGGTGCACTGGATCTTCAGCGAAATCGGCAAGGGAACAATTCCCCTCCCGGGATTCTATCCGGAATGGGCCGACCCGACCTACAAGATCGCGCGATTCCTGGTCGTCGTCTTTGCCGTTATCGTCATCTTCCCTTATCTTCCCGGTTCCAGTTCAAGAGTATTCCAGGGAATCTCGATCTTCGTCGGAGTCGTATTCTCCCTCGGTTCCACGTCGGCGATTGCCAACATCGTAGCTGGAGTGATTATGACCTACATGCGGCCGTTCAAGGTCGGAGATCGCGTGAAGATCGCCGATACGATGGGCGACGTGGTGGAGAAAACCCTGCTGGTGACGCGCGTCCGTACCATCAAAAACGTGGACATCACCGTTCCCAATGCAATGGTGCTGGGCAGTCACATCATCAATTTCAGTTCGGCGGCTCAGGAGCAGGGACTCATCCTGCACACGACCGTCACCATCGGCTATGACGCGCCGTGGCGGAAAGTCCATGAACTGCTGCTGGCCGCCGCCGCCGCTACGCCGAACGTGCTGAAAGAGCCCGCGCCCTTCATTTTGCAGACGGCGTTGAATGATTTCTATGTGAGCTACGAGCTGAATGCCTACACGGATCAGCCGGGGATCATGGCCAAGACCTACTCCGAACTCCATCAGAGTATTCAGGACAAGTTCTTCGAGGCGGGCGTGGAGATCATGTCCCCGCACTACAGTGGAGTGCGTGACGGCAACCGCGCGGCCATTCCCGACGAATATCTGCCGAAAGGTTATCAGGTCCCGCCGTTCCGTGTCTCGCAGATTTTCGGCAAGAAGGAACCACCGGCCGAGTAGAGACTCGAAACCGTGAACTCATTTCGACTCATACAACCAGGGCGGCCCGTGCGGGCCGCCCGAATTTCCTCCCGGTGGTGACTCTCCCGAGTCACCCGTTCGTCTGTGCTATTGCTCACTTATTTCGCCGGGGGGCGAGGCGGCGAGATTCTGAACGCGCTCGGGAGAGAGCGTGCCCACCGAAATCAGCACTTTCATCGCCTGATCTACCGACAGAGAAAGCGGGACGAAATCGTGCGACTTGCAGAGAAGGAGGAATCCGGTGGTCACGTTGGGAGTGGTGGGCACGAAGATCACGGTGTGGGCTTGATCCGAGTTTTCGGGAACATTCCATGTATGTTCGGATGTGACGAAACCAAGCGACCACGCCTGCTCGGTGGGAAATCGTACCGCCACCACCCGTTGAAAACTCGATTTGTCTCCGAACAACACGTCGGCTACCTTGCGAATCCCGCCGTACACTTCGCGGACGAACGGAATGCGGCGGAGGATCGTATCGAAGACGTCCAACATCCGCCGTCCCATCACGCGACTGACCGCGAATCCGACGATGGTGATCAGGATAACGGTCACCAGAAACGCCACCACGTCGGCGGCGGTGGTCACCAGCCCGGCATAGCGGCCGTGTCCCAAGAGTGTCTCGGCCAGTCGCCGCATGAGCGGCGAGAGCTGTCCGCCCACAAGTCGCACCGCCAAGAGGACGATATAGACGGTCAGCCAGACCGGAGCCAGCACCACCAGGCCGGTCACGAAATGTCGTCGGAAGTGTACCGCCAGCGATCGTTTGGGGATTTCGGTGGATGGAGAACTCTGTGTCATGCCGTCTCCTTTCAGAAAAAAGACCCGACTCCTCGCGACGCCGGGTCTCTGCGAATCACGATCCGCCGATACTACTTCTTGGCGGATTCGATCTCGATCTTGTAGATCGTTTCTCCCTGACCCACGAATCCCCGCGCCCGCGCGGCTCGATCGAGAGCCAGTTCATCACCTACCCGGAGATCGGCCAGATACTCCTGCAGCAACTGCTTCCGCTCCTCCAGCAAGCAAATCTGTTCCTGTTGAGCGTGCTTCTCACTGCGAAGACCGGAACTGTTCCACAGTCCCGATTTGCCGAACACGAACCACGCGCTGAATGCGAAGAAGCAGACAGCGACGACGGGCAACGGCTGAAAAAGCCAGAATCTCTTGTTCGTACGTCTGGCCATTACTTCCACACTGATCCGAAATACAGCGCTTCGTCGCCGAGTTCTTCTTCGATGCGAAGCAGCTGGTTGTATTTGGCGATGCGGTCGGTGCGCGAGGCGCTGCCGGTTTTGATCATCCCGCAACCGATGGCGACGGCCAAATCGGCGATGAACGTATCTTCCGTCTCGCCCGAGCGGTGCGAGATGATTTGCGTATAGCCTGCGCGACGGGCCAGATCCACCGTATCGAGCGTTTCCGACAGCGTGCCGATCTGATTTACCTTGATCAGAATCGAATTGGCCACGCCCTTCTCAATGCCTTCCGAGAGCAGCTTGACGTTGGTGACGAACAGATCGTCGCCCACCAGTTGCACCTTCTTGCCGAGCTTCGAGGTCAGAAGTTTCCAGCCCTCCCAGTCGTTCTCACCCATGCCGTCTTCGATGGAAATGATCGGATAGTCCTTGCAGAGCGCGGAGTAGTATTCGGCCAGCTCGGCGGCGTCGAGCGTGTTGTCATCACAGGTGAGTTCGTATTTGCCGGTCTTGCGGTTGTAGAATCCCGAGGCCGCGCAGTCGAGCGCCACGAAAATCTGTTCCCCGGCCTTGTAGCCGGCGGCCTTGATCGCCTTCAGAATGTCTTCAATGGCTTCGCGGTGCGACTTGAGAGCCGGAGCGAACCCGCCCTCGTCGCCCACGTTGGTGGAGTGACCGGCTTCCTTGAGTACCTTTTTCAGGTGGTGGAACGTCTCCACCCCCGCCCGCAGCCCGTCGGAAAAGGTCGGGAAACCGCGCGGAACGATCATGAATTCCTGGATATTGAGCGGATTGTCGGCGTGTGCGCCGCCGTTGATCACGTTCATGAACGGCACCGGCAGCACCTTCGCTCCCACGCCGCCCAGATACTGGTAAAGCGGCAACTCCACCGCCTCGGCCGCGGCTTTGGCCACTGCCAGGCTCACCGCCAGCATCGCATTGGCACCCAGCTTGGACTTGTTTTCCGTGCCGTCCAGCGACAGAAGGGTCGTATCCACCGACTGTTGATAGATCGCGTCCTGTCCGATCAGCTCGTCGGCGATCTCGGTGTTCACGTTCTTAACGGCGTCCAGAACGCCCTTCCCGAGGAAACGGTGGGCGTCACCGTCGCGCATCTCCAGCGCTTCGCTCTCGCCGGTGGACGCGCCCGAAGGAACCGTAGCCCGCCCCATCGCGCCGCCCGCCAGCACGACCTCCACCTCGACCGTGGGATTGCCGCGCGAGTCCAGAACTTCGCGGGCAAAAACGTCGGTAATCTCCGTCATATTCTGCTAACTTTCTGTGATTTGCTCACTTTCGCCGAAATATACGAAAAGAACGGGGCAAAGGCAAATTCGAGATGGCAAGCATTGCTGGTCCAGTCCGTGACAAACGCGGCCCGGTGGCCGCGTTCTGATTAGTCTTCGCTCTTGTCTTCCGCTTCGTCCCCGCCCTCGCGCGCCAGCAGCGACTCGTAGATGTTCAGCGCGCGGTCGTAATACTCTTCAGGAACCTGTATTCGCCACGGCCGCCCGATCTGCTGCGTACCGGTGATCCTTCCCAAGCCTCCGCCTTCCAGATCCGTCTTGACCACGTTGGGAATGCCCTCGTTGTCGAGGACCTCCGTCACCATCGCCACCCAAACCCCGCCTCCCAGTGGCGGGAGGGACTTCCACAGCGTGCGCTCGGCACCATATTCTGTCTTTTCCGTCATTTTTCGCCTCCTTCGTCCGTGTGTCCCTCAATGGGTTTGAAGTAGAAGAAACGATCCATGAGATTCACCCACTTCGAGAGGTCCTGCCCCTCGGGAGTTTCGCTGCGCACGCGCTCGAAGGCGTCGCATTTACTGTCCAGCTCATCGAGATAATGCAGCACCAGCGCTTCCAGCGTCATCGGCTTGACCGGCGAGCCCATGCTGCCGTCCCCTTGATGGGATAGGATCAGATGCAACACCTGCCGCCGAGTTTCCTCCGGAAAGTCCGGCAGTTCAGCGATTTTCTTCTCGATCAGCATCGTCCCCAGCACGATATGGCCCACCAGACGGCCCTCCGTCGTATAGTCGAATCCCACGTCGCTGGTGAGTTCCACCACCTTCCCGACGTCGTGCAGTAGCGCGCCGGTTACGAGTAAATCGCGGTCGAGATTCGGATAGTGCCCGCCCACCAGATTCGCCAGCTTCGCCAGCGAAAGCGTATGTTCGGCCAGTCCGCCAAGGGTCGCGTGATGCCACATCTTCCCGCCCGGCGCATCCAGAAATCCGCGTAGGAACTCGCCCTCAAAAACGGCCTCGAGAAGCTCTCGCAAGCGCAGATTCTGAACGGAATGTATGAGTTCGCGAAGCTGCTTCTCGGCCTCGGTGGCGGAGACGGGCGAGTGGGGAAGGAACTGCCGGCGGTCGGCGGCTTCTTCCTCCGTTGCCAACCGAATGCGCGACAGGATCAGTTGCGGCAGATCGCGGTAGCTGTCGGTAATGCCCTCGACCTTCACCACGTCTCCCGCTTGACCCGTCTTGACGATCTCCTCGAATCCTTCCCACATCTTGGCTTCAAGGTGGCCAGAGGCGTCCTGCAGCCGCAGTTCAAGGTACGGCTCGCCGGAGCGCTTGGGCTTGGTCTCGATCTTCGTAAGCAAATAAAAACCGGTCACTTTGTCACCGGCGGGAAGCTCACGGACCTGAGCCAGCGGAGGGGATGTCTGGGGGGTGACAACCATGGATTCAATATGCAAGGATTTAGGGAAAGGGTCAAGGGGGACAGATACTCATTCTTTTAAACAACATGGGCACACAACTTGTGCGCCCATAAGTTCATCTTGTAGGGGCGGCCCGTAGCCTGTCCTGAACGTAGTGAAGGATGGCCGCCCGCGCTGCTACATCCGATAACTCAGCGTCACCAGCGCCGTTGTCGAAGAAATATCCTCATTCACGAGGCCGGTAGGGGAACCGTCGGTGGTCTTACGGGAGAAGCCGGTGAACTGCAAGCCCGCGTCAATCATCACACTGCGGTCTACGAGGACGCCCACGCCGAAGCTGAACAGGTGACGGTCCGCATCATCGCCCAGAGGTTTGTAATTATTCGGTTCGAAAGCATAGCCGCCGCGCAGCCGCAAGCCGTAAGCCGGGAACAGGTACTCGCCGCCCATGGAGAGACGAACGGTATTCTGGTAGTCATCCTTGATCTGCTGGTTGGCCGAGGCCCGGCTCACCGGTACTCCATTCACTTTGTAAGGTGTATCCGAGCGGAATTCCATGGCTGTCCAGTCGCGCATCTCGACGTCCGCCGCCAAAAGCCAGCGGGCTTGAGCGAACGAGGCTCCGAAGCGGAACACCGCCGGATAGGTCATGCGATAGTCATCATAGCCAAACGACCCGTTGTAGGTCCACTCTTCGCTGATCTTCGTGCTGAGTGGAGTCTGCAACATCGCGCCGATGCGCGCAAATCGTCCGAGCCGGAACAGCCCGCCGAAATTGGCTCCCCACGCCGAGAGATCAGTGGTGAGCGTCCACTCCGAGTAATGCGATCCGGTTTCATCTCGGTAGGTTGTGGTCCGCGAAAAATCAACCGGGCCTGTCCAGTAGTTGATTCCCATGCCGAGGGCCAGATTGGGCGTCACGTCCACTGCTCCGGCCAGCGACCAGAGACCGAGCCGGCCACTCATGAGTGCGTTATAGGTGTCCCAAAAGGGAGCGTCAACACGGCTGGGTACGAAGGATGAGAGTTCCTTCGCTCCGTCGAAACCGTATACCTGCGTATATCCAAACGCGAAGCTCATCGCGCCTTGATAGACTGGAACGGGAAAGACGATTCCCAGATTATTCAGGCGGAAATTGCTCGATGTACCTTCCCGCGAGACACCATAATACTCAGCCTTGTTCTGGAGAGCGCTGCGCGAGATCGAGGCCTGCACTTCGATTCGTTTGACCTGCGCAAGTCCGGCCGGATTCCACCAGATCGAGGAGTAGTCGTCGGCGATGCCGGTGTAGGTTCCGGCCAGACCCAAGGGTCGCGCCGCCGATCCCACGTACTGTCCAGTAGATAACAGAAGCTGCTCGGGGATCTTCGCTTGGGAAGCAGCAAGGTTGCAGAGGATCAGCATTGCCGCCAGCGTGGCAGTGAGTTTCATAAGCATATCTTATCGTCCCTCGCGGCCGCCGCGTTTGTTCGGATCTGGAGGAGGTTGCTGTCCCTGTGGCTTGGTTGTATTGGGTGGAGGCCCCTGCTTCGCCCCATCCGAGGGAGGCGGCTGATTCTCCGGCGGTCTGGCGTAGGTGCCGCCTCCCGGGGGAGCCGGTGGCGGAGCCCCATAATTGCCGCCCCCTTCCGGGCGACCCATGAGACCGGGACGCTTCGACGGCGGCTCGGCCGGAACACCGCTGCCGCCCGGATTCGGATACCACCAGTACCACGGATCATTCCGCGAATACCACCACGGAGTGCCGTAATAGTCGTAATACCCGTAGTACGACCAGTAGTAGTCCGGGGAAAAGTTGTAGAAATCGAATCCCCACAGCGTGCGGCCCCGCGGACGACCCCAGTAGGACCAATTATCGTAGTAGGGATAGCTGTCGTATCCCTCATACTCCGGTTTGGTCAGGGTCGTGTCAATGGCGGTGGAATCGTAGCGGTTGTAGATCTGGCTGTACGGCCCCGTGCCATCCCGTTCCATTCCGGGATGGTAGAACTTGGTGTAGCAGCCGGCGGTCAGCAGCATCAGCAGCACGGCGGGAATCACTATTTTCGCGGCGATATTCATCGGTTTCCTCCTCCTCCAAAATGGGGGGACGCCGGATTTACGGGACTCAGATGAAGAGATGACAAGTAGCCCTCTATTCTTGGGCTGCGGACTCCCGCCCGCAGCGAAGGTGCGAGAATCAGCTTTCGAGCAGCCTCAGAATGATCGCCTTCTGCATGTGCAGGCGATTCTCCGCCTGATCGAAGACCACGCTGCGCGGTCCGTCCATCACCTCGTCGGTGATTTCCCGGCCCCGCTCGGCGGGCAGGCAGTGCATGACGATGCAATCCTTGTCGGCCTTGCTCAGCAGAGTGGAATTGATTTGAAACTCGCGCAAAGCGCGTTCCTTCTCGGCGACCTGATCCTTTTGACCCATCGAAGCCCAGACGTCCGTGTACAGAACGTGAGCTCCGACAACAGCCGATTGCGGATCATGGGAAACGGTGACTTTCGAGACCCCCGCCTTCTGCGCCCGTTCGAGGCAGGCAGCGTTCGGCAGTGTATCCGGAGAGGTCGCAATCGTCAATTGGTAACCCAAGATCGTCGAGAGGTTTAAAAACGAATTGACGATGTTGTTCCCGTCTCCCAGATAGACCAGCTTGAAATCCTCGTAACGATTTATTTTCTCGGAAATTGTCAGAAGGTCCGAGAAAATCTGACAGGGATGTAGGAGGTCGGTCAGTGCGTTGATGACCGGCACGTCGGCATGTTTGGCCAGCTCTTCCACGTCGGTATGGCGGAACGTGCGGATGACGATGCCGTCCAGATAACGTGAGAGCACCCGCGCGGCATCCGCTACCGTCTCCCGCTTGCCGAGCTGGATCTCCTGATCGGTGATGTAGATATGGCGTCCACCGAGCTGATTGATCCCGACCTCGAACGAAATGCGAGTCCGCAGACTGGGCTTGTGAAAAATCAGTCCCCAGGTCTGCCCTTTCAGTGCCTTGTGCTCGGCGGTGTCGCGAATCCCCGCCACCTCTTTCAACTCGCGAGCTAAGGCAAGTGTTTCAATGACTTCATCGCGAGTGAAGTCCAATTCCGAGACAAAATCACGATGAGGGCGTGAGCGTCGTGTCATGGGATGGGTGTTTCCGAATAGTGTTTGGATTCGATGAATCGGCTATCGCAGCAGCAGCAGCTTGTGGGGAGCGCGCAGAACCGGAGACTCCATGCGGATGAAGTACAGACCGGATGCGACCGACTCTCCGCTGCGAGCCGTTCCGTCCCAGATCAAACGCTGCGGTCCGGCGGCGCGGGCGTTCATCTCGAAGCGGCGCACCTCTTTGCCCAGCACGTTGTACACGGTCAGCGTGAGCGGACCCGGCTGAGCGACTTCATAGGTGATCGTGGTGGCCGGATTGAACGGATTGGGATAGGCTCCGGTGATTCGATATTCATAGGCGACGGCCGGTGGTGGCGGCGGAGCGTCGAGATCGGTTCCCGTGAACACGCGCACCTGATCCACATGAATGCCGAGATCGCCCAGAACCGCGTCGCTCTTCAAACGAAAACGCAAATTGAGCGTGCCCGGAGTCCACGGCGCAAGATCCACGAACGTCCGCGTCCACGGCAGCTCCATGTCGCAGTAGCCCGCCGCCTGTTCCCATACGATCCCGTCGGTGGAAATTTCCACCAGGAAGCTGTCGGTGGGAACGTCCAGCCGTCCCCGGCGATAGAATTCGAGATAGCAGACGTTGCCGTCGGTACACTGGATTGTCGAGTTGTATTGAATCCATGTATCGGCGTTGTTCTGATAGACGGCGCGGTATCCCGGCGGATTGGTGGAAAGCGACGTGCCGAAGTTCATCGCCGTGGAGGTATCCGCGTCCAGTCGCCACGAACTCCCCTGACCGCCCGCCATCCATCCGTCCAATCCGTTTTCGAAATCCTCAACCCACACCGGTTGCGCGATAGGTAGATACAGTTCCACCGTCGCGTCACCGCCGAGCCAGAACTCTCGCCACAAGGGCACCAGTCCGATGGCAGCATCCGCCATCCCCATCAGGCGATAATTTCCTTCGGGAAGCGAAACGGTCGTTCCCTCGGCGGGCACGTCCACCCACTTCGGATAGTCATAGTCCAGAAAAATCCGTCCGGCGATGCCGTTGCCGCCCGTGTCCTTGAGCTGGAGCGTGAGTACGTACCACGGCAACGGTTGCAGGTTGACGAACACGTCCCGCGGGGAACTGTTGGGATTCACCGCCACAGTTACGGTGTCGGGAACGTAGCCCTCCTTGCGGGCCATGATCCGCACTGTCCCGGGAATGGGAAGAATCGTCGCCCGTCCGAACTCCTCGTTCGTGTACCGCGGAGGGAGCAGTGCCGTCCACGTATTCAGATTGCGGTACTCCGCCGAAATAGGACTTCCCGTTACGGAATTGCGCGTGTAGATTCTCAGCGGAGTCATCCCTTCGGTCTCGTCGGGCAGGTTGTAGTTGATTGGCCGGCGGCACATCCAGTACAGACTCTTCATGTCGGCGCGGACGAGACTGAAAATGTCGGGAATTAATTCCGAAGATGTGGAACAGGAAGGCTGGATGCTTATCGGAGGTCCCAGTTCGGTAACAACCTGAATCGTTCCCAGTTTCCAGTAGAACCAGTCCTGCGTGCAGCCGTTGTGCGTCCCGCCCCAGACCTCCTGATAGTACCCGGAAGCTCCGGCTTTTGGAAGCTGAGCGCAATACCGGCGATTGATCCATCCAATGGACGTACAATCCGGCGGGAACTTGTTCGGTCCGGTTTCCGAACCCGGCCATTGCCAGGCCACAATTCCCTGTTCCGCTACGGTGCCTTGCCGTGAGCTGTGGTAAACGATGGAAACGGTCGGCTTGATCCGTTCGGCGAATGCCGCCACCGCCTGCGCCTCCGGTTCCGAGAACGGGGCCGGACCGCGGTAGTAATCGAACATGGGCGTCGAAAAGGGTTGCCAAAGCGTGTCGCCGTAGATCCAGTTGATACCAAAATTGCGGTTCGGATCCACGCCGCACGAATCGGCGCCCGGACCGCTGTGAATGTTGCACTCGCGGCCCCCGAGTTCCGGCGGATAGTAGCCGTTCTTCCGCGAATAGCAGTCAATCGAACGCGAGACCATCTCGAGGCCGTCCGGATTCATCGTCGGAATGAAGTAGAGCTGTGTCCCCGCAATGAGCGCGCTATAATAGTTGCGACGACGGATCAAGTCCTTCATGAAGGAGGTCGTCAATTGCAGGCCGATGACTTCCTCGGCGTGGATATGCCCGATGATGAGCACCGTCGGCTCGTCCTCGAACTGATCGGCATTGTCCGAAATCTTCACTGCATAGATCGGATAGACTTCCCCGAGTTGCTGCCCCCGGGAATGGCCGATAATCTCCACGTGGACCATGTTGAGCGAGTCGTTCACTTCCAGCTGGAGGATGAACTCCTCCAGCTCCGCCCGCGTATAGTAGCACGTGTCGAGACAGTCGGCGGTAGCGGCTCCGGCTCCGAACAAGATCACGATCAAAGCCCACAGGAATCTCCCGGCAGTACGTCGCAGGATCATCAAATCTTCTCCAGTTGTGTCCAAAACTGCTTCCTGCCATGCGGCTTATCGCAGCAGCAGCATCTTCTTCACGTCGCTGAAGTTGTCCGTCTTCATGCGGTAGAAGTACATCCCCGAGGCCATCAGTCCCGCGTCAAACCGGACTTCATAGCGGCCCGCGCTCATCACGTCGTCCACCAGCGTGGCCACTTGCCGGCCCAGAGTGTTGAAGACGCGAATTTCGACCCGTTGCGTACGCGGAATCGAGAACACGAAATTCGTCGTCGGATTGAACGGA
>JAHJDG010000232.1 GCA_018812265.1 bacterium
AGGTGGTGGAGGGGTGACTCTGGAGAGTCACCACCGGGAGAAATCACGCATTCCCCTCTGATGTTTTTGGGATGCGCTCAAGTAAATAATGCGCCAATGAATCCGCGGCTGATTTCATCCTTTTTTCGTCTCGTTTTAATCGCGTCCGCCGTCTGTGGCTTTGCGCTCCTGACCTTTGCGCAGTCGGATGATGACTGCATGATGTGTCACTCGGACGCTTCGCTGACCCGGACTCTGGACAACGGAACGATTCAATCGCTGGCCGTTACGACGGATTCGCTCGGCAGCTCGGTACACGCATCGTTTTCGTGCGTGGATTGCCACGCCGACCTGAAGGGCTTCGAAGACTATCCGCACGCGGAGAAGCTGGAAGCCGTCCGCTGCGGAACCTGTCACACCGATGCGGCGACTGCGATGGCTCGCGGGTCACACGAAGGAAGCTTGAATTGCGCAGCCTGTCACGGGACGCACAACGTACTTCAGACCCGGAATCCGAAATCTCCCGCATCAACGTCGCGCATCAACCAGACGTGTAGCGAGTGTCACAATCGCCTGCATGCTCCGATTCGCGGCCGCACCGCCGCCTATGCAAATTACGACGTGGGGCTGCACGGTCGTCATCCGAATGCCAACGGTGCGAACGGTCCCACCTGCACGACCTGTCACGGCACGCACACCGTTCTATGTGAAAAGAAACTGGCTGATCGGCTCGAGCAGAAGTGCATCGGCTGTCACGGCGAGGTGGCGGCGGAGTTCAAAACTTCGGTACACGCCGACATTAACGAGGGCCGGGCCAATTCACACTGCTACGAATGCCACGGCGAGCATCGCAGCCGCGCGCCCTCCGATACCACGCTGCGCGTGCTGAACGAATCGCCCGCCGAAGCCACCTGCGGTTCCTGCCACGCCGAATCGGTCGCTCGCTACAACCAGAGTCTTCATGCCTACGCGCTGGCGGAGGGATCGCCCCGAGCACCGCGGTGCGAAAGCTGTCACGGAGCGCACAGCATCCGGCGCGTATCCGATCCGCATTCGCCGATCGCGCGCGGCAATCAGGTCCGAACCTGTGCCGCCTGTCACAGCCAGATCGGAATCACGCTCGACCCAGACATTCGCATGCCGCGCTCGTTCGAGAACTATGAGGAGAGTTCCCACGGCCGACTCCTGGGGGAGGGCAACACCGAAGTCCCGGTTTGCGTGGATTGTCACGGCGGCCACGCCATCCGTGCCAGCAGCGATCCGACGTCAACGATCAATCCCAAGAAGATTGACGAGATGTGCGGCCGATGCCATGCTGAGGAACAGAGGCTCTTTCGCGAGTCCATTCACTATCGCGCCCTGATGTTCGGGATTGACGACAGTCCCACCTGCACAGGTTGTCACGGAGAGCATATCCAGCTCTCGCCCAACGATCCCAACAGCCGGGTCAGCCGCAGCCGGCAGTCTCACGAGACCTGTGGTCGTTGTCACAACAATCCGATGATGATCCGCAAGTACGGCCTCGCTCCCGACGTGGTTACAACCTATGAAGACAGCTACCACGGTCTGGCCACGCGGGGGCGAAGCGCAAGGGCGGCGGTGTGCGCCGATTGTCATCAGGCCCATGCGGTACGCACCGCGCGCGACACGCTGTCCACGATTCACGAGCGCAACGTGACGGAAACCTGCCGTCAGTGCCATCCCAGAGCCGACACCAGATTCGCTCAGTCATACACTCATACTGCTCTACAACCCCGTACCGGTGGAATCAACTATTGGATCGCGCAAGTGTACTGGGTTCTTATCCTGGTCATCGTCGGCGGCATGCTGGTGCACAATCTGATTATCCTCAACTGGCACATACTCGAAACGCGTAGACGCCAGGACGTGGGCCGACGGATCGTCCGGTTCGATATCCATCAGCTCATTCAGCACATGGCGCTGACGATCTCGTTTATCACACTGGCCGTCACGGGTTTCGCGCTGAAGTATCCTGACGCCTGGTGGGTACGGTGGCTGGCGGCGCTGGGGATGGACGAATCCGTTCGGCGGATGCTTCACCGGGTCATGGCGGTCGTGCTCATCGCTTGTTCCGTCTATCACGTCATCTATCTGTTTCTGACTCGCCGCGGCTGGGACGAGTGGAAAGCCATGATGCCGGACAAGCGAGACGTGGTGGACCTCGCCGACACGATGAAATTCCACCTGAATCTCAACAAGAAGGTTCCGGAGTACGCCCGCTACGACTATTCCCAGAAGGCCGAGTACTGGGCGTTGATCTGGGGAACGATCGCGATGATCATCACCGGCATCATTCTCTGGTTTCCGGCCCAGCTTGCGCCGCTGCTGCCGGGATGGGCGATCACCGCCGCGCAGACGATCCACTTCTACGAGGCCTGGCTGGCGACGCTGGCGATTGTCGTATGGCACTTCTTCTTCGTGATTTTCCATCCCGAAGAGTATCCCATGAGCTGGACTTGGCTCACGGGGCGAATGAACATCGAGCAAGTGAAGCACCGTCACCGTCGCTGGTATCGCGCGTTGATGGAGCAGGAAGCGGCGAGATCGGCGGAAGCGGAGACGCCATCGCCGAAGGAGTAGCTCCTCGAAAATTTCGCAGAGCGAAAACTCTGCGGTTGACGTAGATGAGTTGAACCATGCGGCCGAGCTTGTGGCAAAACCTGTTGGCGATGATTCGTGATTTCGCTTCCGCCTGCTGGGAAGTCGTCAAACTGCCGTTCTGGCTGATCGGGCAGGGGTTTCGCCGTCTGTTCGCGCTGGGTTTCCGCAAACTTCTGATGCTATTCGTCGCGGCGGTCGTCGTGACGATTGTTTTTATCACGGTGATGGTGGAAGCCACGTCGCGGCCGGGATTCTGCGTGACGTGTCATTTCATGCAGCCCTACTTCGACAGTTGGCGCACGTCCACCCATCGGGATGCGGAGTGTACGAAGTGCCACGTCCCGCCGGGACTGGAAGGGACGCTCGAGCACAAGTTCATGGCCGTCTCGATGGTGGTGAACTATGCGACCGGACTGTACAAGCGCTCGAAACCGTGGGCGGAGATTGACGACGCGTCCTGTCTGCGCGGGGGCTGTCACGAAACCCGGCTCTTGGCCGGTGTGGAAGATTTTCTCGGGGTGCGCTTCGATCATCGCCCGCACCTGATCGAGCCGCGGCGCGATCGCGAGCTGCGTTGCACGTCCTGCCACGCACAGATCGTTCAGGGCCAGCACATCACCGTAACCGAGGGGACTTGTTTCCTCTGCCATTTCCGGCCCGATTCGAGCGGAGACATGACCGAACTCGCCCGTTGCACCCATTGCCACAATCCGCCGCACGGTGCCGCCGCCGCCGGCAAACCGTTCGATCATGGCGACGTTCTGGCTCGCGGAGTGGATTGCCTGAATTGTCACGCGACCGCCGTCTCCGGCAACGGCTACGTGCCGCCGGATCGCTGCAATTCCTGTCACGCGCAAGCCGCCCACATCGAGCGCTACGACGATCTTGAGTTCGTGCATCAGATGCACGTAACCAAGAACAAAGTCGAGTGCCTGCAGTGTCATATTGCCATTTTGCATGGCCACGAGGCGGAAGCGGAACAGCATCCCGACCAAGCCTGTGTGACGTGTCACGGCGGAGAGCACGGAGCGATTCTTTCGGTGTGGAAAGGCCGGCTTCCCGAACTGCCTGAAGTTCCGTCCGAAATGGCCCGGGTGGGAATGACCTGCAACTCGTGCCACGTGGAACCGATCCATCGAACCAATGACCAGTTCGCCCCCCCCCAATGCACGCCCTGTCACGCTCCCGGCTATGACGCTCTGTGGCCGACGTGGCGACAACCGCTTGAACGCTCGATCGGCGATCTGGAGAAGGAAGCGCAGAAATTGCCCGCGGAGAAACGCGCCGCGATGCTGAACGCGCTCCGCATCTATCGCCGGGGCAATCCGGTTCACAATCCCGATCTGCTGGCCGAGCTGACGCGCGAGATCACGGGTACCCTGCGACGCAGCGAGGGAGATTGCGCCGTTTGTCATCCGGCCGCCTCTGAGCTGGCTCCGGTATGGAACGGCAAGGCGGTGGTGCATCGCACGCACGCTCGCGGGAGCATCGGATGCCAAGTATGCCACGAAACGGACGAACCCCGCCATGGCAAGCTGCGACTCACCACTCAGAATTGCAGCGAGTGTCACCACCGGTCCGTATCTGCCACAACGGCCTGCTCCGAATGCCACGGATTTCAGGCGAGCGTTTACGAGGGAACGATTCCGATAGCGGGCGGTGCCGAATCCTCCCTCATGGCGCAGGCGGAAGTTGCCTGCACGGAATGTCACATCACCGAGGGCACCGTGATTCGACGGCCGGATGGACCCTCCTGCGCCGCCTGCCACGACGAGTCCTATTCCGATACCTTGCGGGTGTGGCAGCGGCAGGGAGCGGAACTGCTGACGCTGGCCCGGCAGCGGATGCGCGACCTGAATCCCGAAAGTCAGCTGTATAAGAACTACGCCGATCTGGCCGCCGCGCTCGGCCGCGACCGCAGTCAGGCCGTGCATAATCCGGAACTGTTTCGCACGTGGATGAAGCGCATCGAGGCCGCCCCATGAGTCAGAAGCGAGATATTGTGAGGTCCGATCAGCACGATCCGGGAGAAGCCGACGATAGGAAACATGAAGAGCGGTTGCTGACGTTGGCGGAAGCTTCGTTTCAACTGGGCCGCGTCCATCGCACCACGGTCATGCGCTGGGTCAAGGAGGGCAAGCTGCGGTGTGTGCGACTGTCCCGCAAGGCGATTCGGTTTGAACCAGAAGAGCTGGATCGTTTCATCCGCGAACATCGCTCTACGGGGTGACGCTCATTCTAAGAGCGCGGTGACGCCGCCTACGGTGATCGCGCGATTCTGAATCCATTTCAATCCCGGAAAAAAGAAAACGACAAGGCGAGACTCCCATGAGTCTCGCCTTGTCAATTCAAGGATTATGCCGTGAACGAATCTACCCGCGCGCGCCGGTCTGCCTCTCCTCGGTCATTGCCGCCGAGAGATGGTTGATCGCATTCGTCAGAATGCGGATCGTGTAGTCGCGGTTATGCACGCCGTGACTCTTATCGTCATGCACGAAGAAATAAGCGTAGCCCGCCTGACGCTGCGCGAGGGTCCAGTTGACCGTGTCCATCGCGGCCCTTACCTCGCCGTTTTCCTGCGGCAGGAGCGTGCTGAGCTGTTCCATTAGGTTCGCGACTTGAGTCTGAATGCCGTTGACGTCAAAGCTGGTGGCTCCCGAATGGCACGTCTGGCACTTGGACAACTGTGGCGCGAACGTGTGCCCATAGGCGGGGCCGCCGGGATCACCAAATCCCCGCGTCACAATGTGACATTCCACGCACATATCCGCCAGAATGCCGGTGGTGTGCAACATGGTCCCGCGAACGTCCGCGTAGTTCTGTCCGGGTATCTCATAGCAGGCCCGACCGGCCACCATATCTCCCTGCGAGCTGGGATGCGGTCCGGGATGATCGCTGCCCCGCGCGATCTGCCCGGCAATATTCGCGCTGTCCCGCCGTGCGTGATGGCACTGCACGCACAGTTGTCCATTGCCCCATCCGCTAATGGTGTAACTGGTCGTTCCGTTATCACCGCCGCCGTATGGAGATACCACCGATCCTACGTTGCGAAGTTGGCCGGGATTGCCGGCTTGATGCGGATCGTGGCAGGTAACGCAGGTGACCTGCCAACTTTCGGCGGTCGGAGTGTGGCCCGCCCAATCGGGATCGTTGTTGGCAATGAACTTTTCCGACACGTGGCAGCTCCAACACGGATTACGTCCGAATTCCGCCCACCATTCCTCATGTCCACCGGCCCGCTCGATGGCCGTTCCATGACGTGACGTGATGTATTCAGCATATGCGGGGTGGCAGCTACCGCAGGTTTCGCCGGTCAGTCCCTTGTGGATTTCCGGCGCGTGAGTCAGGGCCGGGCCCATCGGCCCATGACAGGCTTCGCAATGCACGTTCTTGACGGCATCCCGCGGATTGTCATCGAAGCCGTCCCGATCCAAGCCCTGCGAAATCAGATTCCCGTCGTGATCGTACCGATCGTCAAAACCCGTCGTGTGGCACTGCAAACAATAGAGATCGGTCGCATTGTCACCGGTCAGCGCAAAGTAGGCTTCCGAATGACCGGTTCCCTCCCACGCTTCAGTCGTTGCCGCATGACAGTGGCCACAACTCTCGGCGCTGTTGCCCAGATAGACCTGACCGTCTCCCGGACCTCCAGGAGGGCCGGCCGGCCCTTGCGGTCCTTCCGGACCTTCACACCCAATCATCATAAAACCGATAGCCAGCACCCCCGCCACCAAGAGCCCGACGTGCAGATGGTGGACTCTCATGATCTCTCCTTGCAGAATTTTATGTTCGGGATCAAGTTCAATTTGTCACAAAAGAAGATAACAGGATATTGTCATCAATATATGATAAAATAGGAAGAGGTCAATAGTCGAGATCAATCAATGAGTCATATATGAGCCTTGATGGAGAATTATAAGACATTATTTTTCATTCTGTCGTGTTCAATTACGATTCTCAGATGGATTCTCGAGAGGAATGCTTTCAAATAAAACTTCTTATGTATAATTTCAATAATATCCTATTCTTCGTGATAAATAGTGCAATCACTGACATGAGCACGCAATGGGACAGAATCAGGCGGTTTCGTGCAGTCTATAAGATGCCGCCTTGAAATGATAATAAGGAACGGTTCCGCACTCGCCAATTGGCTCTCCGACAATTGTGTGACATTCCCGAACACGTACTTCCATATATTCTACTCCATAAGTGAGGAAACAAAACCCACTATGAGAATCGGAACTCGTGGTAGTGCGTTGGCACTTGCTCAGGCAAAATGGGTAGCCGAGCGTTTGTCGGATTGCCTGCGGACTTCGCCGGAAATCACCGTCATCGAGACTACCGGAGATCGCGTCACCGATCGGCCACTTCGTGAAATCGAGGGACGAGGTTATTTCACGAAAGAAATCGAAGAAGCTCTGCTCAATGGAGCTATTGATATTGCCGTTCACTCGTTCAAGGACATGCCGTCTAAGGCTCCCGGAGGTCTTGTTGTAGTAGCCGTCACGGGCCGCGAATATCCCGCGGACCTGTTGATCATTCGGGGGAATGCCTATGATCCGCGGGAAAGGGATCTACCGCTGCGAGCGAATTCGGTAGTCGGTACAAGCGCCGTGCGGCGGGAAACACAAACCCGGGCGCTGCGGAAAGACTTGGTCTTCTCCGATCTGCGGGGCAATGTTCCCACTCGTTTGAAGAAACTCGATGCTGGCCCGTTCGATGCGATCTTTCTGGCGTCGGCCGGCGTGCGACGGTTGCGACTCGATCTGGCCGGTTACCACGTAATTCGACTCGATCCCACCCGTTTCATTCCCGCTCCGGGACAGGGAGCGCTGGCGATTCAGATGCGCGAGGACGATGAGCACTCCGCGCGTGTGCGAGCGGCGCTGCACGACGCTTCGATTGGCACGGCCACTTCCATCGAGCGCGCCGTTCAAGCCCGGTTCGGCGGTGGCTGCGGACTTCCGCTGGGAGTCTATACCTATCCCGAGCATTTGGAATGGCATGCTCACGGCTTCTGGGGCGGTGATCCGGCGCGGCCCGTGTGGGCACAGGTTGCCGATGAGGATCCCGAGAGAATTTCGGAGCGTTTGTTTGCGCAACTGAAAGACAAATCGGCATGAATCTTCGTGTGCTCATCACAAGGGAACCACACCGCTCGGCAAGACTCGTTCGGGCGCTAAGCGAGCGCGGAATCGTCGGGATCAGTATTCCCGTCACTCGGATTGAGTTCATCGAAAATCCGGCACCGTGTCCCGATCTCCGCAACTTCTCATGCATCGCCTTCACAAGCGTCAACGGCGTGGAGGCGTTTGCCATGTGGCTGGAGCGAAACCACCTCAGTTTGCTCAATCAAATTCGCTTGGCCGCCGTGGGTCCCTCGACCGCCGAAATCTTGAGAACGCGGCTGCGCAAACCCGATATCATCAGCCATAATACTACGGCCGCCGGTCTGGCCGGGGAAATCATTTGTTCTCTCGCTGGTGAGACTGCTCAAGAAATTCTCTGGCCATGTGCGCAGAAACGGACTCCCGAGTTGGAAAACGAACTGACGCGCGCGGGAATGCACGTAACGCCGTGGGAGTGTTATCGCACCGTTCCCGTGCCCGCCTCTGAATTGCAGCCTCGCTTGGAGAATGTGTCGCCGTGGGATGCCGCGCTATTCTCTGCTCCGAGCGCGGTCAGAGCCTTTGTGGAAGCTTGGCCGTTGCCGTGGAGTTTCGCAGTTATCGCTATCGGCCCTTCGACTTCAGCGGCTCTTCACGAAGCGGGCGTTCCTAATCCGCTCGTCAGCCCACGGGCAACGGACGGACAAATTCTGGAAACGATCCTGTCGGCGATTCGCCATCCATTCCCGAGTGAATCCTATCCAAGTCAAGCGACCGAATGAAAACGGCCCATAATTCTTTGCCCGAAAGAATCCCGGCGACAACCGCGGCGGAATCCGAGTATCTTCGCGCCGCGCGCGGAGGAAAAGTGTCCCCTCCACCGGTCTGGTTGATGCGACAGGCCGGCCGATACTTGCCCGAATATCGTGAAATCCGCAGCCGTCATGGATTTCTCGAAGTGTGCAACACTCCCGAGCTCGCCTGCGAGGTCACCTTGCAACCGATTCGGCGATTCCGATTTGATGCCGCCATTCTCTTCAGTGATATTCTGCTTCCCCTGATCCCGATGGGAGCGGATCTGTCGTTCGGGAAGAACCATGGGCCGCGCATCTCCAATCCCCTGCGCACCCGATCCGATGTCGAGAAGCTCAAGCGTTTCGAGCCGCGCGAGAGTTTGACTGCCGTATTGAAAGCCATTCGCATGATCCGTTCCGAGCTTCCGCGCGAAATCGCCTTGATCGGATTCGTTGGTGCTCCTTTCACTCTGGCTTCCTATTTCATCGAGGGGGGAAAGCCCGATCCCTTTGCCAACATCAAGCGGATGATGTATGGCGATCCGAAAGTCTTTGATCTACTCTCGAAACGACTGGCGGACATGGGAGTTGAGTATCTTGCGGCGATGGTGGAAGCCGGCGTGGACGCCGTCCAGCTTTTTGACACCTGGGCCGGCCATTTGTCGGAGCTTGAATTCCGTTCACGTTGTCTCCCTTACTTGAAAATAATATTCGAGCAACTCGCTCCGCTTGCTGTTCCCATGACCTACTTCACACTGGGAGGAATGCACCTGCTGTCCGGTATTCGTGAAAGCGGCAGCACGGTGGTCGGGCTGGATTGGAGAACTCCCATCGCCGCCGCTCGCAACACGCTCGGTTCGGACATTGCGATCCAGGGCAACCTCGATCCCGCGATTCTGT
The DNA here is from genome assembly GCA_018812265.1 of bacterium. Taxonomy (GTDB): domain Bacteria; phylum Electryoneota; class RPQS01; order RPQS01; family RPQS01; genus JAHJDG01. The sequence continues at coordinate 9,404 of JAHJDG010000232.1, forward strand.
TGACCGACGAAACGACGATTCGTTCGGAAGTGCGGCGAATTGTTGCGGAGGGAAAACAGGAGGGACATGTTTTCAACCTCGGGCACGGCATTTTTCCTCAAACGCCGGTCACTTCCGTGGAAATCATGCTGGACGAATTGCGCGGAGCGAAGAAATGAGTGGTACTCCGCTGAATAAGATTCCTGAAGAACGTATCTTCGCTCTTGTAGAACGGTTGGAAGTTCGTGGACCACGCTACACTTCCTATCCGACCGTTCCATCATGGAAGGATGATCGTCCGGTTGAATCCTATGGGTCCGCTCTGGCCGAGCTTGCTTCCAGGAAACGTCCCATTGCGATCTACGTTCATCTGCCCTTCTGCCGCCGCCGCTGCCTCTATTGCGGCTGCAATTCGTACGTCACGAGTGACGCCAATCGAATGAACGGCTATGCCGATAGTCTGCTGCGGGAAATCGAGCGCGTAGCCGAGCATCTCCCGAGCAGCGTGAAACACTATCAACTCCATCTGGGGGGCGGGACGCCGACTCACTACTCCCCGGAGTTGTTGCAGCGAATTCTCGAACGGGTTATCGCCGTCTTTCCGGGTGAGACGAGAGCCGAACATTCTATCGAAGTAGATCCGCGAATCACCGCCAGCGAGCACCTCCGCGTTCTGCAGGCTCAAGGCTTCCAGCGCATTTCCGTTGGTCTGCAGGACCTAAGTCCCGCTGTTCAACGGGCTGTGCAGCGAGAATATTCACCAAATCAATTACAGAATTTCATTGAACTGTCGCGGCAATACGGTTTCACCAGCATCAACATTGATCTTATCTACGGCTTGCCGAAACAAACCCACGATTCTTGGAAACAAACTCTGAACGCAATTGCGAAACTGCGGCCCGACCGAATTGCCTGCTTCGGCTATGCCCATCTGCCCGAGCGACTCAAACATCAGGCGGCGATTCGCAGCGAAGATTTGCCGTCGCCGAACGAGCGACTGGGAATGATGCTGGACGCGCAGCGTCTTTTTGCTGACGCGGGTTATGTTTCCATCGGTATGGATCATTTCGCCTTGCCCGATGACGACCTTGCAATGGCGCAGCGCGCGGGCCGGGTTTGGCGGAACTTCATGGGCTACACCACTTCCCATGGAATGGAGCTCCTCGGCCTCGGTTGTTCGGCAATCAGCGAATTCGAGAGCCTGTTCGTTCAGAACGCGGTGTCGCCGGAGCGTTATGCCGAACTCCTGTCCGGCGGATCATGGGCGATTCAGCGAGGCCATCAGCTTAATTATGATGATCGCGTGAGAAAACATATCATCAATCACCTGATGTGCAATCTGGACATTCGCATTCCACCGGATGTCGAGGAACTTGATAATGAACTTGCGGAATCTCTGAACGCAGCAATGGATTCATTGCGCGGATACGTGGACGAGGGCTTGCTGATTGAGTACGACAGCGGATATACGGTAACTCCGCTTGGTCAACTGTTCGTGCGGAACCTCGCCATGCCGTTTGACCGGTATCTCGAGCAACAGCACGGCGTTTACTTTTCCCAGACCGTTTAGGTGATTCGTGCGCGCCGTACTGTTGGTGAATATGGGCGGTCCCGCGGATGAGACGAAAGTGCGGCCCTATTTGCGGGCGATCTTCCGCGATCCGGCCATTCTCCCCGTTCCGGCTTTGATTCGTCCGCTGCTATCAAGACTCATCGTGGTTTTGCGCGCGAATCGCGTTATCGAGCGATACCGGATGATCGGTGGGGCCTCGCCGTTGATTGCATGGACGGAAAGACTATGCATAGCAGTTGCCGACGCACTGAAGGAGTATGAACCCGCACCGCCGGTCGCCTATGCCTTTCGCTACTCCGAACCGACGATTGAGACGGCATTGACGAAACTGAAGACACAACGCATTCAAACCGTGAGCCTCGTCCCCTTGTTTCCGCACCACACACGGGCGATGACCGGCTCGATTGAAACCGAAGCCAGAGAAGTGTCTCGCAAATTGGGTATGACGGTGGACGTACTGCCCGCGTGGGGCAATCAGGCGGACATTCTTGATGTATGGAGCGGATATCTGAACGAAGCATTGGCCATGCTCGGAAAAGATGCACGCGTGCTCTTCGTAGCTCACGGGATTCCTTTGCGAGACGTACGCCGGGGTGACGACTATCCTGATCGTGTGCGTGACACGGCTCGCGCGCTTGCTTCATCGCTTCCCCAAGGAACGGAGTGGACTGTTGCTTTCCAGAGTAAAGTCGGTCCTTTGCCGTGGACTCGGCCGTATTTGAAGGTGGAACTCGACCGTTTATGCGCCGAATCGAAACCCCTGGTCATCATGCCCATCAGTTTCGCCGCCGACTGTCTGGAGACAATGTACGATCTTGATCTGCAGGCCGTTCCGCGCGCCCGGCAAGCCTGTAGCGATCAAGTCGTTCGCGTTCGTGCTTTCAATGATGAAGCGCGGTTCGCCCGCATACTGGCTCGTCTGGCGGTGGAACGATGAATCCGTCCGACGAACTGCACAACGTTCCGCGAGTTGTCGTCGTCGGCGCGGGCGTCGCCGGACTGGCGACGGCATTCCTCATTCGTGAGATCGGCAACACTGCGGGAAGGGACGTCAACGTCTCCATACTCGAAGCGCAATCCTCAGCCGGCGGCGCAACCCGTACCGATCACGTAGATGGATACATTTGCGAGTGGGGACCCAACGGTTTTCTCGACAATGAACCGGCCACCTTTAACTTAGTGAACCGGCTGAATCTTACCAATCGCCTGCTCAAGGCCAACGCGGCCGCGGCGCACCGCTACATCTTCCATAGTGGCAAACTCCACGACGTGCCGCTGAAACCCGCCGCGTCTCTGGCGTCGGATATCCTGCCATTGTCGGCGAAATTGAGAATGGCGATGGATCTGCTTGTCCCGGCCAAGCGCGATCATTTGGAGGAAACGGTTTACGCTTTCGGGCGTCGCCGCCTCGGTCGAGCATTTTCTACCTATCTGCTCGATCCCATGGTCTCCGGCATCTTTGCCGGAAACGCGCACTAACTCTCTCTTCCGGCGGTCTTTCCCAGAATGGTTGAGTTGGAAAAAGAGTACGGCGGTCTGTTTCGCGCCATGTTTGCTCTGCAGAAGCAAGCGAAACGGAACGGTCGCGCATCCGGTGGCCCGGTTGGTGCAAACTCGGTTCTGCACACGTTCCATGATGGGATGGGCGAACTCACGAACGCGCTTGCCGAGCGTATGGCGGGAAGACTTCGCCTGAATCGTCGCGTCGAATCTCTCTCGCGCGCCGGCGGCCGGTGGCAAGTGTGCCTGACGGACGAACGAATCGAGGCGGACGCTGTAATTCTCGCCTGTCCGTCGTTCGAGGCCGCCGAGATTGTCGGCAAGCTGGCTCCCGACACCGCCGACTCACTCCGCGATATCCGCTATGCACCCGTGGACGTGGTGTGTCACGGGTATCGAACCGAGGATATTGGACACCCGTTGCACGGATTCGGAGTTCTGATTCCACGAAGCGAAGGCATTCGTTCGCTCGGTTGCCTGTGGAGCGATTCGATTTTCACCGGACAAGCTCCCGAGGGGAAACATCTGCTGCGTACGATAATCGGCGGCGCGCATGATCCCGAGGTGGTCCGTCTATCCCAGGCGGAACTGGATCGGCTTGCCTTTCGGGATCATCAGCACATCCTACCGATTCACAAACCTCCGATTCTCGTGAAAACATATCGTCATCCCCGCGGTATTGCACAGTATACACTTGGTCATCTGCAGCGAGTTGCGTGCACGGAGGAACTCGAACGTCATGCGCCAGGAGTCTTCTTTACGGGAGCCTCCTATCGAGGTGTATCCATCAATGGTTGCGTGAAAGATGCGAATCGTGTGGCCGCGGCATTCTGGGCACGATATGGAGTCCGCGTATGAACTTGGCGGTGTACTCGCTGTCCCCTGCTATAATACGAATGACGGGCCATCGTTCGGCGGCCATTTTTGTCGTTCTCTCAGCCGAGGTGTTGGCATCAATGATTATCGCGGAGGTGGAAATCATGGTGGGAGAGTGGTTATGAAGTTCGAGATGATCGGCCTGAACCATACCACGTCCACTCTCGAAGTCCGTGACAGAGCCGCGATCAGTTCCGGTCGGCTGGAGGAAGTGGCGACGCGGCTTTTGCAGGAACCGTACATGGAGGGCGTGGTGATTCTGTCCACCTGCAATCGTGTCGAACTCTACTTTTCCCCGAGTTACCACTCCACGGATCAGGCGCTTTATTCCCGCTTTGCAGAAAGCTGCAATCTGTCTCCGGCCGAAGCCCGCGCAGCCTATATCCACCGCGACGGCGACGCCGTGCACCACATCTTTCGCGTGGCCTCCGGTCTCGATTCGCAACTCATCGGCGAAACCCAGATTCTCACTCAAGTCAAACAAGCCTATCATTCCGCGCTGGATCTGGCCTGCTCCAATGCCCTCCTGAACCGCGTCTTCCTGCGAGCCATCGAATGCGGAAAAATGATTCGCAGTCGCACCGCCATCTCACGGGGTGCCGTCTCCGTTTCGTTCGCGGCCGTGAACATGGCGGAGCGCGTGTTCGGTCATTTGAAAGGACGCCGCATTCTTCTGATAGGAGCCGGTGAAACGATTCGTTTGGCCATGAAACACCTGATGAACGCAGGCGCGGAGTCCTGGCGAATCAGCAACCGGACGCGCGCCCATGCGGAGCGACTGGCCGAAACGCTGAACGCCGCGGTGGTATCTTTTCCCCCGCACGACGAAGACCTTGCGTGGGCCGATATTATCGTCTCCGCCACCGGTTCGCCACAAGTTGTCGTCTCTGCGGATCAGGCCGCTCGCGCGCTGTCGAGTCGGAATCGAAGCGGCCCGCTGCTGATTCTCGACTTGGCCGTTCCGCGAGACGTTGATCCGGCCTTTCGGAGCGATAACGCTTACGTGTATTCGGTGGACGATTTTCGGCAGCTCGTCGAGGCCAACCTCAAGGCACGGCAGCGGGAAGCGGTTCGTGCGGAGAAACTGGTTCGGCAGAGCGTGGAGGATTTCGTTGTCTGGTACAAGGCTCATCGCGTTCTGCCTACCATTCAACAGTTGCAGGAAGTTCTGGAAGAAATCCGCACGGAGGAAATCGAGCGAAACGCCCGCCGGTTCAGTGCCGCCGACCGTGAGCAAGTGGAATTATTTTCCAAGATACTCATCAAGAAAGTCGCCACCCTCATCATCGTCAACATGAAACAAGCCTCGGTCGAGCGCAACGATCTTTCTCTGGCCAGCGCCGTATCCCTGGCCTTTGCGGGGGAGGACAAAGAAGCTGTTGAGAACGTGCTGGAGCAATTGAAGCATGAACTTTCCCATTGATCGTCCGCGGCGCTTGAGACGCACGGAGACTCTGCGCCGGCTTGTCTGCGAAACCTGGCTTCGTCCCGAAGATTTGGTTCAGCCGCTCTTTGTAGTTCCGGGAGAAAACGTTCGCCGCCCCATCGCCAGCCTGCCGGGACAGTTCCACTTGTCCGTGGATCAAGTCGCAGACGAAGCGAAGCGAATTTTCGATCTTCATATTCCTGCGATCCTGCTTTTCGGAGTCCCAAGCTGCAAAGACGAGATGGGAAGTTCCGCCTATGACGAGAACGGCGAAGTGCAACGGGCGACGCGGGCCATAAAAGAAGCCATACCCGGCCTCCTCGTCATCACCGACGTTTGCCTTTGCGAGTACACCAGCCACGGTCACTGCGGAGTCGTGAAACGGGGTGACGTGGACAATGATCGGACGCTGCCTTTGCTCGCCAAGACCGCGCTCAGTCACGCCGCTGCCGGCGCGGACATCGTCGCGCCCTCGGACATGATGGACGGCCGCGTGCGCGCGATCCGCGACGCACTGGACGGGAGAGGCTTCGATCAAACGGCGATTCTTTCGTATGCGATCAAGTACGCCTCCGCCTACTACGGACCCTTCCGCGATGCGGCGGGATCGGCTCCACAGTTTGGCGACCGCCGCGGCTACCAAATGGATCCTCCCAACGCGCTGGAAGCACTGCATGAGGCGGAACTCGATCTCGCGGAAGGAGCGGACATGATTATGGTCAAGCCCGGCGTCGCCTATCTTGACGTCTTGTCGCTCGTGAAACGAACACTGAGAAGAGTCACCGCGGCCTATCAGGTTTCCGGAGAATACGCCATGATCGAAGCGGCGGCCCAGCGAGGATGGATTGACCGCCGCCGCGTCATTCTCGAGACGCTGGTGGCTTTCAAACGGGCGGGCGCCGATTTCATTCTTACCTACTACGCCTCGGAAGCGGCCGCTTGGCTGCGTGAGGATATCCGATGACCGCCGAGCCGGGTTTAGCGCTCGATTCCTCCTCGAATGACGGATATTTCGCCGCGCGCAACCCGGCCGGAACAATCTCTCTCCTTGACAAAATGCGAGGGAAATCGCATGACCAAGTCCGAACAGCTCTTTGAACGAGCGCAAAAAGTCTTGCCGGGCGGAGTAAACTCGCCGGTGCGTGCTTTCAAGGCCGTCGGTGGCACGCCGCCCTTCATCGTTGCGGCACGGGGATGTACGCTTGAAGATTCGGACGGAAGATGCTACATTGACTATGTAGGTTCGTGGGGCCCCATGATCTTGGGGCATTCCCACTCCACCGTGGTCAGGGCACTTCAGGAAGCGGTGCCGCGGGGGACGAGCTTCGGCATGCCCTCGCCGACAGAGGTAGAACTCGCCGAAGAGATCGTCCGTCGTGTCCCTTCAATCGAAATGATTCGTTTTGTGAATTCCGGAACGGAAGCCACGATGAGTGCCATCCGCCTCGCACGTGCCGCCACGGGCCGACCAACAATTCTAAAATTCTCCGGATGTTATCACGGGCACGCCGACAGCTTCCTGATCCAGGCCGGATCGGGAGTCGCCACCCTCGGCCTTCCCGACAGTCCGGGGGTCACCAGAGGAGCCGCGCAAGATACGCGGATCGCTCCCTTCAATGATTTTGCTGCCGTTGAGCGATTATTCGACCGCGAGGGCGATTCGATGGCGGCAGTCATCGTGGAACCCGTGTGCGGAAACATGGGAGTTGTTCCTCCCGCGGAAGGTTTCTTGGAAGGGTTGCGGAGTCTCTGTGACCGCAACCACTCCCTGCTCATCTTCGACGAGGTCATGACCGGCTTTCGCGTGCATCCGGCCGGCGCGCAGGGACTTTTCGGCATCCGACCTGACCTGACAGCCTTCGGCAAGGTCATCGGAGGTGGATTGCCGGTGGGAGCCTATGGCGGACGGGCCGATCTGATGCAGCGGATTTCTCCCTCCGGACCCGTTTATCAGGCGGGCACGCTGTCCGGGAATCCGCTGGCCATGACGGCCGGACTGGCTACGCTCCATGAACTCACGGAAGATGCTTATGCGAAACTGGAGCGGACATCGGCGAAACTCGCACAGGGTTTGCGAAACGTATGCGCTGAAAAGAGAATCGCCGCGCAGGTTCAGCGCGTCGGTTCGATGCTTACACTGTTTTTTGGCGAACGTCCGGTGACGAATATGGAGGACGCTTCGCGGGCCGATCACGGCAAGTACGCTCGCTTTTTTCGGAACCTGCTGGCGTCGGGAGTGCATCTTCCACCCAGCGGATACGAGGCCTGGTTCGTATCGCTGGCGCATAACGACTCGACGGTGGAACGCACGATTGCCGCCGCCGCCGCCGCTTTAGCGTGACGGTATTTCGCCTTCGGAGAGAGTATGCAATACCGACGGTCTTTCCGCCATCACTTCGTAATCTTCGTTCTGCTGTCGTTCATTGCGCTTGCTCAACTGAGCTGGTGGGTGATTTTTCAGCTCAACGAAGGATCACGCGTAACCAAACTGCAGCACCGGATATGGACGGAACAAATCCGCGTCGCGAGCGAACAGGCCGGGCTGTGGTCAGAGCGCCCGCGCCACGAGCTTGAGACGTGGCTGCAGCGCGTCTTTCCCGACTTGACTCTGGAAGAAGCGAGCGGGAAGATTATCGTCAGCGCCGCGGCGGAAAAGCGTCTGCGCCGTCTGGCGGGCGGGCGGGTGCGGATGTACGTCTCGGAAGGCGCGTTCTTCATTTTCCTGCTGCTAACCGGCATCGGATACATGTACTGGGTGTTGCGGCGCGAGATCCTTTACGAACAGCAGCAGTCTTCGTTCCTCTCCGCCACCTCGCACGAACTCAAAACACCCATCACTTCCCTGCGACTCCATCTGGACACGCTCATTGACCGCGACCTCCCCAAAGCACAAGCGCTCGACGTGTTGTCCACCATGCGTCGGGACCTGGATCGTCTGACCGATCAAATTGATCGCCAGCTGCAGGCGCAAGCGTTTGTATTCGGAAAGCGAAAACTCTCCCTGCAGCCCACCGATCTGACCGACGAAACTCAGTTCATCCTGAAGGAAATTTCCGGCCGGTACAATCTGAAAGACCTCCAATTGCGCACCCATTTGGAACCCGACGTCACCGTCATGGCCGATCCGGAACGTTGGCAGATTCTCGTGCGGAATCTGCTGGAGAACGCGATCAAGTATTCGCCGGGCGGAGGAGTTCTGCAAGTCTCCCTGACGCGAGCCGGCCGCCTCGCCCAATTACACGTCTCGGACGAGGGTGTTGGATTCTCCCAAGTCGAATGCGAGCGAATCTTTGAGCGGTTCTATCGAATTGAAAGCGAGGAAACTCGGCGAACCCACGGCACGGGACTCGGACTATATCTCGTTCGTGAGATCGCGAGGTCTTTCGGGGGTTCGGTCCGTGCATCCAGCGAGGGAAAGGGAAAAGGCGCGGCGTTCATCGTGGAAATCCCGTTGGCGGAGGAAAAGCGCCTTGCCTGAGCGAATCCTACTCGTCGAAGACGAAGCGCATATCGCTCAGGGATTGAAGTTGAATCTCGAGAGCGAAGGTTTCGCCGTGTGCATCGCCGATGACGGCCGGAAAGCCATCGAACGGATTCTCCGGGACGAACCGGATTTGGTCGTGCTCGACGTGGAACTTCCCGGCCTAAGCGGCTTTGAGGTCTGTGATCGAGTTCGCCACGACGGCAGTCGCGTACCCATACTGTTCCTGACGGTGCGTGATTCGGAAGATGACCGGATTCGCGGCCTCGAACTAGGGGGCGACGACTACATGACCAAACCGTTCAGCGTGCGGGAACTGATTCAGCGCATTCGAGCCATGCTCCGGCGGGGAAGCTGGTATCAGGAGACTCCGCGCCACGGAAACGTTCTGGAGTTCGGCGGCAATCGCGTGGACTTTCGAGCTTACAAGGCGCGAACTTCGGACAGCGAGGTGATCCTGACGCAGAAGGAGTGCATGCTTCTGAAGCTGCTGGCGGAGGGCGAGGGCCGAGTGATCGGTCGCGACGAGATTCTGGATCGCGTCTGGGGGTACGATCGCTATCCCTCCTCCCGAACCATTGACAATCTGATTCTCCGCCTGCGAAAACATTTTGAAGCCGATCCCAAGAATCCGAAGCATATTCATACCTTGTATGGAGCCGGCTATCGTTTCACCTCCGCACCTACGCCCGCCGAGCCACCGAGCCGATAGTTCATTATGTTTTGAAGTCAACCCAACGGAGTCCAAATCACGAAACCGTGAAGCAGTCCACGGTTTTTCTCCACAGGAACAACGTTTGAGGGGAGGAAACGCAAGCCTCATGAAGAGGGTTCGACAAGAAGGCTCTTCCAGAGAAAAAGCCACAAAATAGCCTGTAGGCTCACCGCCTACAGGCTATTTTTCATGATCAGCAAACACTCTTGCCGCTGCTATGTCTTCTTCTCCGAGGTATCGTCGGGCTTTGGCTGATCGCTCAGCCCGTCCTTGAACTCGCGAACGCCACGGGCCAATCCGCGCATGAGCTCGGGGATACGCCGTCCGCCGAAGAGCAGGAGTACGACCCCGACGATGAGGAGTATTTCCACCCAGCCAAAACGCATGTCATGCTCCATTCATTTCTGCCGGAAACAAACTGGGAGTGCCAGTCGTTGCCGGGCTTCTTCTTGGTTGTGTCAGATAATTCCGTCAACGCGGCCGCACTTAGAGCGTGCCGGAAACGGAATCGGGAGATGTTTCGACGGTCCCCGCCGTCTGCCGATAGAGCAGGAGTTCATTCCCGTCGGGATCCTCGTAGCGGACGGTCAGAGGAGATTCTCGAATGTATCCTTCCTGCAAAGCCAGATAATCCAATCCGACCGCACCGAGTGCATTCTGCAGGAAAGGAAATTGTTCCGCCGGATTCTCCGAGCGAATCTCCTTGACGTAGCGGCGGCACTTCTGGCAGGCGTGCAACCGGCAGGCGTCTTCCGCTTCGGGCGAAAGAACCGTAAGGGAACCTTGATCTTCATTCAGACAGAACGGACATTGGAGGCGTTTGAAAGCCCAACTCGTTCCGCAGTGCAAACACCACAGAGTCAGGCGTCCATCCTCACTCCAAAGGTGTCCCAGGTTTGGCCAATGACCGCATACGGGACAATAGCCGCATTTCCACTCCGCCAGATCCACACCCTCCGTCAGCGTCCGCGCTACTTGACTTCGATACGGCCTAACCAAACAGACGGCGAAGAAAGCGACGAGATCATCGGCCAGATCAAACTGCCTTTGAAACCGGACAATCTCGTTGCCCCGGTTGCGGAAGGCGCTGCCTGCAAACGTCGAAGGTTCGCTCTGTCCGTTGGCGAATGCGTGAAGGATCTTCGCCACTTCGTCGCGGCGCTCGGGAAGATGCTGATCGAGAACTTCCAGCAACTCATGAGCCGCACTCCCCGCCGTTTCCTCGCGGAGCTCGCAGCCGCAGGGCCGCAGCAGATAGCGTCCCTCGCGAATACGTCGCGCGGCCACCTCGGGCATATCCTTGGCCGGTGGCTTACGAAAAAGGCTCTCCGCCTCGAATCGGCGAAAGAAAGCGTTCAGGTCCGATGCGAACGGTTCCAGAGCTTGTATATCTGAACGGATCGAAGAGTCACTATTCATGCTTCGCGCTCATTCTCCGAAGATGCTCTTCCCGGACTCAGCATGTCTTCGGCAGTAGTCTCATCAAAAATGATTCGTTCCGGGTGAGTGTAGAGGTTGAATCGGCGACGACGGGCAAATCCCACCAGCGTGATTCCGGACGCTTCCGCCAGATCTACCGCCAGCGACGTCGGCGCTGAGCGGGACGCCACGACGGGAATCCCGGCGAACGCCGCCTTGCGGATCATATCCGATGACAGCCGTCCCGTGCTGCAGAGAACGGCGGAGGCGAGCGGCGACTCCAAGCGCGCGGCGGCGCCGACGACTTTATCCACCGCATTGTGCCGTCCGATGTCCTCACGAATCACCAGCGGCCCTCCGCTGATCGCCAGGGCCGCCAGATGAATGCAGCCCGTCCGCTCGTACCACACCGAGTAGTCTTCCCGGAGGATCGTGAACACCCGTCTGAAAAACTCGGGCGGCACGGCGACTTCTCCACCATCCGCCACACGCGGTACGTTCTGCCCGAGCGTCACTCCTTCGCCGCATCCGGAACTCACGGTCCGGCGGCTTCGCCAATCCGCCGAGTGGAACGGACGATGCGGAGCGAGCGTAAATGCCGCCACTCCCTGCGCCGGATCGTGATCCGACCGCACCACGTCAGCCAACCCGCCGATGACTCCCTCGGTGATGAGGTAGCCCAAGGCCAAGTCGTTGCAGTGGGTGGGGCTGCTGGCCAGTCGCACGAGCTCCTCGCCGTTGACGACGATGATCAGCGCCGCCTCGCGCGCCACCCATTCGCGGGTGTCGCGAATCTTGCCCGAGGAGTCGTCTTCGGTCGGCTCACGCCACTGAGTTGCCGGCAGGCTCTTGGCGATCATTTCCCGTCCACCATCGTCAACATCTTCCGGTATTCGCCCGGTGTATTCACGTTGAAGAACATCCGCTCGATGCTCTCTGGATCGAAGTGCCGGGTGACGTCCACTCGGACCACGTTCACCAGCGGCCAGAAGTCCCGCATGGACCGTCGCCCCGCCTCAAGAGCCGCCTCCACCTGAGCGTAGCATCTTCGATGGTAGAATCCCGCCAACGGTTCGACGCGATCATTCCAAACCGGTACGATGACGTCGGCTTCGCCCGTGTTTTGCCAGAGAATCGGCAAGAGCCGCTCGTCGAGAAACGGCAGATCACAGGCGGTCACAAAGGAATAGTCGTTCGCGGCATGATGCAACGTCGCCTGCAAACCGGCCAGAGGTCCGAGTCCCGGCTGCAGGTCTGCCACGGTGACGTGCTCGTGTCCGGCCAGTTTGTTCACCTGATCGGCCACGAAAAAGACCTCAGCCAGGACTGACGAAAGCCGCTCGAAAAGCAACTGCGCCACCGACGTTCCTCCAAACGGCATGAATGCCTTGTCGGAATGGAAACGGCGGCTGCGCCCTCCCACCAGAACGGCACCCGATGCCGCGATGCGGCTCATGACTGCAATCGCCCAGCGCTACAGAACGCGCTCGACAAAACGTACCGTAGCCGCGAGCCACGCGAAAACCACGGCTCCGGCGGAAAAGATCGGAACAACCCAGCGCGGAACTCGTTGCGGTTCCGTCAAACGTCGGGCGACAATAAGTCCCAACGGCGCCACGACCAGACTGAGCAATAGGGCGGGAAGAATGTCTCGGACGGCATAGTCCACGATCCGCGCCCAGCCGCCGGCAACCCAATAGGGATGACGGAACGCCAGCACGGCCCCGACGAAAAGCGGCAGGGCCAATGCACAGGTCAAGGCTCCGCGCACAGCGGCGGCCGGCAGCGTGCGAACGTCCTGCCGCCACACCAGACTGGCCAGTACGTCGAACGATACCGCTACGGAAAGAATCCCGGACAAATTGCACAGATGGAAATTTATAGCGTAGGTTTTCAACAGGCAGACGACCAAACCCATTGCCATACTGGTTCCGGGTACATTGACCATCCGCCGTCCCAAAGTCAAGAACAGCACTCCCGCCGCTATCATGATGGGAATGGAGATGGGGAGAATTTCCACCAGACCCCACAGCGATCCCAACACGATGATCGGGAGAATCCATGCGAATCGTTTCATGACCGACTCCTCAAGCGACTAAAATGATAACGCGAGCGCAAGCTGTCGTTTCAAAATCCCTGAATGCGCTGGAAGCCGCGCTGGATATTTTCGATTTCTTCCTGAGCGATCTGCGAACCCGGCTTGGCCGCCATCCGTTCGATTACGGCCTGCTGTTCCCGCGGAGTCATCGCGCCCATTCTTCCCAGCACGCTTTCATCGTGGCAGCGAACACATTGGAGCATCCTCAAAGACCCGTGGATTTTGTCCACATCCGCCGGAGACAAATGTGCACCCGGCATGTTCTCCATGTGGCGGACGACATTTTCCAGTTCCGAAGCCGTACCGTGAATCCCCGTGAATCGCCGTTCCGAATGGCAACTCGTGCAGTTCTGCTCCAGCGCCGCGAACGGGCGCACAGCTGTCCGCATTTTCTCGGCAGGTTTGGATGCGGCGATCTGGGTTTTGAGATCTGCCAGTTCCGCGTTCAGCTTCAGCGTCAGCTGTGCCTGAAAGATCACCACAATCGCCGTCAGGATAGCCAAGAACAAGGGGAGCGTGCGCTCGAATAGATGAGACCCGTTCTGCATATTTTGATCCTTCCGTTTCGATCCTTGCCCGGTGTGAAAATCGGGTCTTGGTTGCCTGTCGCCGGTCCCGTCAAGCATGGGATGGCGATTCGCCCTCATACACCGGCATAGTGCGACCCACCCAGCGGAACACCAGCAGGCCGATGGATACGATGCCGACCGTGATGAAGATCTCAATCCAATGCGGGTAATAGGTTTCCCACTGCTTGACGATCACGCCGACGATCGCGACGTTGATGCGATTCCAGAGCACACCCACCACTACCAGAAGAGACGTCCACATGAGACCGCTGCGGGAATTGCGGACGTCCGGCGACAGATACAGGACAAGAGGCAGAATGACTCCGACGGATAATTCCATCCACCAAGAGACCGTCTGGGCGCTCAAGCTGAAGGCGCTGATCACGGTCCACTGCCCCACGATGTCCGCCACCTTGAGCAGCAGGTAAATCCCGAGCAGATAGGGCATCGCCTTGGACAGACTTGACAGAAGATGAAAATGTGACTTGTGTCCCAAAACTCGTTCGCTGAGCAACGCCTCGAAAATCACCATCGCCGGTCCCACCATGACCGCCGAGAGCAGGAAGAAGAGCGGAAGCAGCGGCGAATACCAAAGGACATGGAGCTTCTGCGGAACGAGCAGGAACAAGGTCCCCAAAGAGGACTGATGCATCGTCGAGAACATCACACCCGACATGATCAGCAGGATCGGCATCTGTTTGTCCCGCGGCATCCATCCCCCGCGCATGGCTACTTCCCAGAACAGCAGGACGACCGTTATGACCAATGCCCACATGAAGGAGTCGGTCATGGCCAGTGTAAAGAGGGCAAGCATGCCAATGATGATCCACGGCACCGCCTTCCTCCACAGGTCGTGGAGATTGGCGAGGCGGTAGCGTTCGAAGATGACCGGCAGAAATTCGAGGATGAGCACGGTGGTGTACAGCATGACGCACCAGGCTACCTCGAACATGGGCGATTCATGGTTCCAATGAAACAGAGCACGCCAGAGATTCCAGGGGCGGCCCAGATCAATGAAAAGTCCGAAGATGAACATCAGATAGCCGAGCAGGGCGGTGAGAATGGCGGGACGTGCCAGGGCGTGGAACTTGTGTCCACCGAAAAGATGGACCGTGCCCGCCAGGACGAAGCCACCGGCCGCCAGAGCAATTCCGGCCAAGATGTCCACACCGATCCAGAATCCCCATGGATAGCCGTCGCTCAGATTGGTGGCCGCTCCCAAACCCGCAAACCAACGGAAAAACATAAGCACCGCCCCAAAAACCGCCAAAACCCACAGCGCCCGGAGGCCAATGGAAGGCTTGGAATTCGCGTGTGTCACTTTGCTCCCTCCTTCGACTGCGTGTTCCGCTCATTTTCCATGCGGCGATTCACTACCCACGATACGGCTCCCAGTGCAATCCCCAATCCCGTCAAAACAAAGGGGATGGCGTGCATGGCCGGCTTGGAGTAGTCCGCCGGGGTTTTCGCGGGCAGATTCGCGAAGGCCTTTTGCGGCAGATTGGTCTGATAGGCCAGTTCCTCAAACGGCACGTTGGACAAGTGCATAACGCACGTGCCGCCGACTTCATCCTTGCCATAGATGTGGTGCACATAGCCGCGCGGATTGAGGCTAATGCGATTCTCCGCTTCGGCAACCAGGACTTCGCGATCACCGAAAATAATGGCATCCGTCGGACAGACCTTCGAGCAGGCCGGTTCCAGACCCGCCACCACACGGTCGTCACACATTGTGCACTTCATGATCTTGGGGAAGATCCGATCCCATTCAAAGCGCGGAACGAGGAACGGACAGGCCAGTTGGCAGTAGCGGCAGCCGAGGCAGATATTCGCGTCGTAAGCCACCGGCCCCTCCTCCGTCTTCCATAACGCTCCGACCGGACACGCCGTCGCGCAGGCCGGGATATTGCAGTGGAAGCATTGCAGCTTGCCGAACACCCACTCGAAACGGTCTTGAATCTGCACCTCGTTGTAGGTGATGACCGTCCACGTCTTCGAGGACAGATCGCGCGGATTCTGGTAACCTTTCGAGGCGAAAAACGTGGTCTGCTCGGCGGGCAGTTCGTTCCATTGCTTGCAGGCAATCTGACAACCCCGGCAACCGATGCAACGAGTCGAATCAATCAACATGGCTTTCATGCGGCACCACCTTTCCGGTTCACATCGCACAGGAACGCCTTATACTCCGGAATCATGGTATTGGCGTCGCCGATATGGGAGGTGAGAACGTTTGCGCTGTCTCCCCGAGCCAATCCCGCGTAGCCGAAATGCCAGATCACGCCGATCTGGTGAACGATTGTGCCGTCCACGTGGAATGGCTCGAAACGGTGCGTGACCAGTGCGTAGGCTTCGATCTGTCCGCGCGCCGACTCGATGATCACGCGGTCTCCATTCTCAATATTCTTCTGGCGGGCGAGGTCCACGCCCAATTCGGCGAACACGTCGGGCACCAGCTCCGCCAACCACGGCAGGTTGCGCGTCATCGCCCCGGCCTGCCAGTGTTCGCTCACCCGGTAGGTCGTGCCCACGATCGGGAACCTCGACACGTCCCCGACGGCGTTGCCTTCCGGGTTGCTGACATGCCACAACTTGACCGCCGGATTCACCTGCATGTTCGACATCAGGTTCTTCACCGGACTTTCAAGCGGTTCGTAATGCTCGGGCAGCGGCCCGTCCGCCAGATTGGCGGCGAACAGCCAAGCGTGCCCGTCCGGTTTCATGATGAACGGATGCTTGTCTTCCGGCGGCCACGGGCCATCCGGAACGTCTCCTTCCCATTTCTTGTCCGCCGCATTCCAGCGAACCACCCACCGCTTCGGATCCCACGGCTTGCCCGTCGGATCGCAGGCGGCGCGGTTGTAGAGGATTCGGCGATTCACCGGCCAGCACCATGCCCAATTGGGATATAACCCGATTTTATTCGCGGCGTCGGTCTTTTCCCGTCGCGCCATCTTGTTGTCTTTCTTCTCGGGACCGGTGTAGGAATTGCAGTACAGCCAGTTCCCGGAACAGGTCGAACCGTCTGGCTGCAGCATGGCAAAACCCGGCACCTGATCGCCCTTCTTAAAAGACTTCTCCCCGACCACCGTGTCCCGGGTGAAGTAACCGTTAACCTCTTTCGCCACCCGATGCACATCAGGTTCATGATGGATATCCACCGTCGCTCCGCTGCCGTAGTCCCAACTCAGTTTGGTGATTGCCTCGGGCAGCGTGCCACCCTGTGCGTATTGCGCTTTGAGGGACTTGCAGAGGGCGTCCAGAATCCACAGATCGGATCGGGATTCCCCGACCGGTGGAACCGCGGCATATCTCCACTGCGCCCACCGGCCGCTGTTGACGACGCTCCCTTCCTTCTCAACGGAAGAGCAGGCGGGCAAGAGGAACACCTCGGTCTGGATTTCGGCGGGATTCACTCCCGGCCGTTTCCAAAACACCGAGGTATCGGTTTCGAAGATGTCCACCGCCACCATCCACTCCAGCTTGTCGAGAGCCGCCCGCTCTTTGTTCGAGTTCGGTCCGCCAACCGCCGGATTCTGTCCCCACAGCATGAGCCCCTTGATCTTGCCCGCATACATGGCTTCGAAGAGCGAAATATGCGAGTAGTTGCCACTGCGCTTGGGAATAAGACGGTACGCGAAATCATTCTCCGCCGTCGCGTAGTCGCCATACCACGCCTTCAGCAGGGACGTGATGTATTTGGGATAGTTGCCCCACCAGTTCGCCGACTTCGGATCGTTCGTCTTGGGAGTGTAGGCTGTCAAATAGTCGGCCAGCGTCGCATCTTTCTTTTCGGGCGACGCCAGATAGCCGGGAATGATGTGGAACAGTAAGGCCATGTCGGTCGAACCCTGTACGTTGGATTCGCCGCGCATGGCGTTGATGCCGCCTCCCGCCATTCCCACGTTCCCCAGCAAAAGCTGCAGGATCGCATAGGTGCGGATGTTCTGGGTTCCGTGCGTATGCTGCGTCGTGCCCATCGCATACAGCCACGATCCGGTCCGGTCGGGCGCCCACGTCGAAGTGAAATGACGGCACACTTCGAGGTACTTGTCGCGCGGCGCGCCGGTAATCCGGCATACGGTATCCACGTCGTAGCGGGCGAAGTGCTTCTTCATGAGCTGATAGACGCAACGCGGATTCTGCAGCGTCAGATCCCGCCGCGGATTGCCCTGACCGTCCAGGTCATAGGCCCACGACGCCTTGTCATAAGTCCGCTTCGCCTCGTCGTAGCCCGAGAACATTCCGTCTTGGAAGGCGTACTTGTCGGAGATCAGAAACGACGCGTTGGTGTAATTGACCACATAGTCCCGGTGAATGAGACCGTTTTCCAGCGCGTAGTTGATGATTCCGTTGACGAACGCGATATCCGTTCCGCTGCGGAACTTGCAGTACACATCGGCAATCGAAGCCGTCCGCGTGAATCGCGGATCACAGCATAGAATGATCGCGCCTTTTTCTTTGGCGCGAGTCAGCCATTTGGACGCAATCGGGTGATTCTCGACCACGTTGGCTCCCATCACCATCGCCACGTCCGTGTTGGCCAGGTCGTTCCAGTGGTTGGTCATCGCGCCGCGTCCGAAGGTAGCCGCCAAACTGGCGACTGTGGCGCTGTGTCATATACGGGCCTGATGCTCGAGATAGGTAATCCCGAGCCCTCGGGCCAGCTTCGACAGCAGATAGCACTCCTCCGTGTCCAGCGCCGCGCCGCCGAGGCAGGCGATGCCGTCGGTGCGATTGACGACCGCGTCTCCTTCTTTGGCGATGAACGTCGCATCGCGAGTCTTTTTCACCCGCTTGGCAATCTCCTCCAGCGTCCACGCCCACGACTTTTCTTCCCACTGGCTGCTGCCGGGAGCGCGATAACGCACCTTGCCCAATCGCCGCTCGTTGACGGCCACCTGATAAAGCGAAGCACCCTTCGAGCAGAGCGAGCCTTCGTTAACGGGATGGTCGGGGTCACCTTCAATGTTGATGATCTTGCCGTTGCGCGCCGACACGATCAGCCCACACCCCACCCCACAATAAGGACAGATAGTGGTGGTTTCCTGGGTCTCGAGGGTTTTCAAGCGCGGCTTTGTCCGCGCCTGAGCCGTCTTCGGTATTCCGAACACCGAGACGGCCGATCCTACTGCGGCGCTCGTGCACAGCGCCTTTAAGAAGGTTCGTCGAGAAATCTCCAAGTCAAATCCTCCTAAAAGATTGCTGACTTCCCTCTGAATAAATCAAAAATCTGTGAAAGAATTCACACAGCGAGCTGATTCCCCAGCCGGCTTCGTTTCAGCGGCGGTGGATATCTATCGCAACACGGCAGCGACGTCAAAGCGATCGCTACTATGGCCTACTGAAAACAGGGGAAATAGGATGGAAGAAGCTGCCGGTTGAGAACGCAGGAGGCAGCAGCTTTGGGGAAAAGTAAGATGGGATTTGTCGAAACTGTTAAGCCGGACATCTACTGAAGCCAAGACTAATGCGGAACGCGAAACAAGGCAATTATGACCTTACTAACCATGAAATAGGAACACCCGCCACAGGTCAATAATATGACACGATTCCTGTGTCACAAGTCCAGAAATCAACTTGCGCAATATACTAACCCATATCCCAACACGCAAGGTTAGATTGTAACACTTTGCATTTACTTGTTATCCGTAGATCATGCTGTATCCTATTAAAAATTAAACAATAATGACCATCTCTGCTAATGCTACCCTATTTGTAAAGTTTTAGGGCAATAGAATTTTCCTCTCGTTGGAATTGCACAGAGGTGAAAACACTACCGATAGCAGCAGGCAAGTCCGTCAGTATCTACGATTCCCAGCGCAAACCCGCCGTAAACCTGCGTCCCCCGCCGGGGTAGCCGAGCTCCTCTTCATAGTCGGTGTCCGCGATATTCAGGATTCTCCCGAAGATTGACACATGCCGACCGGCCTTCTGCTCAAGACTCAGTGCCTGCAAACCGTATGCGGAAAGAAAACGATTGGACAGATAAGTGGGACGCTCATCGAAGTAGTTCAGCTCGTACCGGATTCGAGTGTGAAACCTTGTCTCGGCGGTGAATCGGAGACTCCAGTGGTTGGAGGCGGTCTCCTCCATCAGTTCGCGCGACGAGACATCGGGATTGAGATACGCGTAGGCGATATCCGCCGACAGACCGGCAGACGGTCGAATCGTGCTGCGAAGCTCCCAGCCTTGAAGCGTTCCCGATCCGATGTTTCGATACCGTTCCGTTCGCGTGGACCGATAGATTTGATTCCGCAGCTTGCTGTGAAAAAACGCCACCTCCAATGAAATGCCGCGCGGAGACGGCCGCTCCGGAAACGATGTCTCGACGGCCACTTCAAACTTGGCGGCTTCTTCCGGTTTCAGATCCGGATTGCCCGAGCTTTCACTGTACAGATCGTGCAACGTCGGAAAGCGGATGGCGCGCGACCAACCGCCGCGGAGCCGCAGATTCTCGCGCACCGACCGTCGCACACAGACCATCGGGCACCAGTAGTTCAAGGTTCCGTCCGCTCGCTCGGCCGAAAAAACCTCATGGCTCATGCCCGCGGTGATCTCGGTGCTCTCCCACGGGCGGTAGTTGTCTTGCAGAAACAGCGCGCCGGTCAGCGTGTGATGGGATGCCCGCGGTTCATCCCGATCGGGCTTTTTGCCCACCCGGTCGCGTTTGAAGCTGAATCCCGTATGCACCCAATGAAACCGGTTGGCCTCGATTCTCCCGTCCGTAAGCCCTCCGAGGGTCCAGTTTTTCAGCTCGGAATCGTATTCGAGCTGATCCTCGCGCATCTCCGGCCCGGTGTAACTCCTCAGCCGGTCATGATACGCATCGGCAAACACGACGGACTTAAGCTCCACTTTCCGCGCGAGCTGCCAATTCCCCGAAGCGGACGTGTTGATCCGCACCCACCACGGGAACGTGCGATAGGTCGGCGAGTCCCACGAATAGACCGTCGGCGGTACGTCCTTTTCCGCCCAGTGATAGCCTGCCGACAGCGCATAGAGCGCGGTCGGCGAAGACTGGAAGCCGATTTTCGCGTCTGCCCCAACTTTGTGATAACCGCTGCCCCGGCGAAGACCGCCGTCTTCCACCGACGTCGGCTCGAAGGAACGACTGAGACGGAATCCCGATGAGTGGTGTTCGTAGACCGAGAGCCAGTAGTTGACTCGCCGAATCTGACGGCTGTGGTTCAGACTCAGCCGGCGATACTGAAAGTCTCCGAACTCGCTCTCGACGGCCGTGCGCGGTTTTTCCAGTCCATTCTGGGTAATGATGCTGATGACGCCGCCCATGGCATTCGGCCCATAGGCGACCGATCCCGGTCCTTTCACCACCGACACGCGGGCCGCGTTGTCCAGCGGCAGCATGGACAAATACACCTTGCCGTAGTATCCCGGATTGACGGGCCGCCCGTCCACCAGCACCAGAACGTCGCGGCCGGGAAAACCGCGAATGCGGGTTTCCGTCTCCGCTTTGGCACCGCTGGTGACGTTCAGTCCGGCGTCCGTGCGCAGCAGATCGGCCACCGTCCAAGCGCCATGCTTCTGAATCTCCGCCGGAGTGAAAGTCGTAACCATAGACGTGTTACTCAGCGTCCGTGGCCCGTAGATGACGATCTCTTCCAGTCGGTAGGTCGCGCTGACGCTGTCGGCTCCGCCTTCCGCGCTCATCACCAGTGCAACCGGGATGAGTATGGAAAAAAACGCCGATAAAAAAAGATGCCGTAGGGGACGGAATCGTCTCACGGGAGTACCTGGATACTCTCGAGATGCCGCAGCCGGTAGCGGCCACCGATTAAAGTGGTGTCGTTAAACATGGTGCGCTGACTGGTCAGCAGCCAATAGCCCGTCTGAAACTGTGCCCACGTCATGTTGGTTGTCGGACCAAAGTCATCCAGCGACCGCAGGTTGTACTGGAAGTTCTCGGGAGCCGTAACAATCAGCGTTACAAAATCCGACAGCGGCAGCGCGGATTCCGGCTCTCCATCGGGATTCGTTACCGTCACCGGCGTAACGTCGTTCAGTTCAACGAAGCTGGTGGTGTCCGGTATTTGCACGTCGAACTTGCGATAGAGGCGGATGAACCGCATGCCCGTAACGTTATAGGCTCCCGCCAAATCAATGCTGTCGTCGGGGAAGATGGCTCGCCGATTCGAGACCAGCATGTATCCAAGATGGAAATGCGCCCAGATGTTGTCCGCATACCCACGATTGTCGTGAGCCGAAAATCCGTCTTCTCCGACGATCCGGTAGCCATACAAGGCTCGATAATCATAGAAAACGGTATCGTTGACCACCAGATTGGGCACGAGAGTCGTGGTGACGAATTCATTGAGGCGGATCGCCTCCTCGCCCTCGACGGTGATCTTGGGAAGATCGCGAAGCATCATCTGAACCGAGTCGTCACCCAGGACGACCCAGACATGTTCAGTGGAGGGTGGAGTATCGGAGTTGTTGTCGTTGTCGGTGTCGCAGCCTATCATGAGGATTAAGGCGAGAAACAGACAAAACGGCACGAGCAAGGAACGAGCAGAGAGGTGCATGGCGCACTCCTTGGACTTGGGGATAGAGAGAAGTGATGGAGAGAGTTGGGATAAGCGGACGGGCCATTGGCCGCGGACAGATTATCCGAAGCCCGTGAGGCCGCCGAAGAGGGTGGGCATGTGGGGGTCTCCTTTTCAAGAATGGAAGGTATGGCCGTTTCCAGCCAGGCCCGGTGGGCACCGCTCATGACGTGAGTTTTAGAGACGGTGGCTCGGAGAAATGTAAGATGTCAGGTGTTGTCTTTTTCTACTCCGTTATCCTCTAAGGCAACGGGAACCGAGAACGGGTGCGCAAATAATAGTGTGGAAATCTGTGATTGTCAAGGGGACAAGCCTCAAATTCGAATGAGGCATCGCCCGATTCGGACTTCCTCAACACATAGAGAGGGACAAAAAGTGATAAGTGTAAGCCGGATCGCAGCTTCCAATTGATTCTGATAAATCGGGGCAACAAGTCCGGTAAGTGGATTCCCCTATCTCGAAAGACCTACTCCGAGATCCGAAAGACCGCTTCCCTCGGTTTTTCGGATAGAGTCAGGGATTCCAGAATACTCACCAGCAGATTGACAATAATCCTCGTGGCGAAATTGTTCAGGGAAACTTCTGAACCGTTGACGATCAGACTCAGATTCTTCATGCTACACCGTTGTGTGAGATGTTGCCGATGTCCATGCGCAGCTTGCTTACCGTGGCTATTCGAGGAGGGGTTCGCCGCAGACGTCTTCGATGTGGTGGACGATGCGATGGAGTTCTTCACCGGCGATGGGCCGCACTCCGCTATCCATCCGGCGATCCCGCGACGAAGTCTCGAGCAACTCATAGGTGTCCTGGATTTCGTCCACCGCCAACTGCACCGTAAAGGTGATGGAGTCGTAGACCTCGCGCTGCATCCGCTTGAATTCGTCGCGCGCCAGAAGGGCATCCCGCACCGTATCCCCGATGGTCGTGATGACGTCGCACACCTCTTCCATCGTGAAGCCTTCCGCTTGCCGTTCGGACGCGATCGCCTCGGCGTATTGACGCATCAGGAGACGGTTCCCGTGGCGGACGCTCACCGCCACCAACTTGTAGAAGAGAGTCAGGTACCACTTCAGGACACTGGCGTCCATGCGCCGATAATGGCTGAAACGAGTGTATCGCTCGGGCGACGCGACGTACGCCGTTACCTGTTCCAGGAGTTCGTGACGACCGGCCATCATGGTTTCGTAGATCATGATATTGGGCCGGCGCGCAGTGCGCTTGAGCTGGAGTTCGTTGCGCACCATCCACTCGTCATGGAAGTGCTTGATTTTTTCGACCAGCAACAGCATCCGGCGCAGGATGTGCATGCGGGAACGCGGCTCCCAGCCGAGCGCCGCGTGGGTGGCCGAAGCGTCCACGATCAGTTTCTTGTCCAGATACTTCATCATCCACAACCGCTCGAAGGGCATCCGGCCGGACAGTTTTCCCAGCCCGTGGAACATCGCCACGCCGGCCGTCGCCATTGGCTTCGGCATACAGATCGGTTCCCGTTCCCGTCCAAACCAGCAGCGGTTGGCCATACGAAAGAGATCATAATGGGACGTGGTTCCGTTCGGACTGGCGATGAACGTCCCCAGCCGGGGCAGGGTCGGGCTGAGATCCAGAATACGGAAGAACAACCGTGCCACGTCACTCACGTGGATGTAGGTGACCGCCGCCGCCCCGCGGCCGCCGAGGATCCGCGACCTCCACCCGGGAGACAACCAGTTGCGGAGAAAGACATAGAGCGGCGGGTACTCGCACCAATCACTGAAGACGGCCGCCAAACGCACGATCGAGCAGGGGACCTTCTGCGAAAACTCGGCCATCATCTCTTCCCCTTTGCGCTTGCTAATCGCATAGGGAAACTCCGCGTCGGCGGGACTCGTCTCCGTAATCACTTCCCGGCGGGTTAAAAAATCGCAGGCGGCGAGCGAACTGGCGAAAACCACGCGTTTGGCGTGAATCAACTCAGCCATGTCCAGGACGTGCCGCGTCCCCAGAACGTTCGTGCGTTCGTACTCAGGATTGGCGTCCAAACCGAAATCGTAGTAGCCGGCCAGATGCAGAACGTAGTCGGCGCCTCCGTGAAACACCACGAATTGGGCGAAGTCGCGCAGCGCCGGCCAATTCGCGATATCCAGTTGAATCCAGCGCAGATTATCGTGCTGATGGACTCCGGCGTGAAAGGGCGAGCGCCGCGCCACGCAAAACAGGCGATAACTCTGGCCGGCGGACTCGACGAAATTCCGCCCGATAA
>JAHJDG010000233.1 GCA_018812265.1 bacterium
CATGGTGGACCCGCCGTCGCCTGAGGATACCTTCGCCATTCTCAAGGGGCTGCGCGAAAAATACGAAGAGCACCACGGCGTCCGCTATCCCGACGAAGCCCTTGATCTGGCCGTTCAACTTGCCGACCGCTACATCACTGACCGCTTCTTGCCGGATAAAGCCATTGACGTGATGGACGAGACCGGCTCGTGCGTGCGCATCTCGCACATCGTGATTCCCGAGAAGGTGGTTGAGATCGAGCGCGAGATCGAGGCCGTCCGCCGCGAGAAGGAAGATCTGGTCAAGCGGCAGGAGTACGAAAAGGCCGCCATGCTCCGCGACAAGAAGATGAAGCTGGAGCAATTGCTCAAGGACGAGAAGGAGCATTGGGAGAAGTCGGAATCGCGGCCGGCCATTCTGGTTTCGGAGGACGACATCGCTCAGACCGTATCGCGGATGACCGGTATTCCCGTTCAGCGCGTGGCGACCGGCGAAGGCGAGCGGCTGCTGCGCATCCGCGAGGAACTCTCGGGTCGCATTATCGGTCAGGACGCGGCGCTCGACGTCATCGCCCGCAGCCTGCGCCGGGCCCGCAGCGGTCTCAAGAATCCGCTCCGTCCCATCGGCAGTTTCATGTTCCTCGGTCCGACCGGCGTGGGCAAGACCGAGCTGGCGATTGCGCTGGCCGAATATCTGTTCAACGATCCCGCCGCGCTCATTCGCATAGACATGAGCGAATACATGGAGAAGTTCAACGTCTCGCGGCTGATCGGATCGCCGCCCGGATACGTGGGCTATGACGAGGGCGGGCAGCTTACCGAGCGCGTCCGCCGCAAGCCGTACAGCGTGGTGTTGTTCGACGAGATCGAAAAGGCCCATCCCGACGTGTTCAACATTCTCCTGCAGGTGCTCGACGCGGGCGAACTCACCGACGGCACGGGTCAGAAGGTGGACTTCAAAAACACCATTCTGATCATGACCTCGAATCTCGGCACGCGCGAGGCATCCAAGAGCATGGAGTTCGGTTTCAGCGGGCCGGCGACGGTGAACTACGACAAGCTGCAGGGCAAGATGCTCGAGGAAGTGAAGAACATGTTCCGTCCCGAGTTCCTGAACCGGCTCGACGAGATCGTGGTCTTCAAGATGCTCGAGCGCGACTCCATTGACAAGATTCTTTCCATCTATGTCGGCGAGATCAACAAGCGGCTTACCGAGCGGCATCTGAAGATCACGCTCGGACAGAAGGCCCGCGACCTGTTGATTGACAAGGGCTACAAACCCGAGATCGGCGCGCGCCTCCTGCGGCGAACGGTCGAGCGGATGATCGAGGATCCGCTGTCCGAAGAGCTGCTCAAGGATCGTTTCAGCGAAGGCTCAACGGTTCAGGTCGGCGTCAAGGACGAGCAGCTTACCTTCCGGGAACAGCGCGAAAAGGTCCCGGAAGGCGCGACCGACAACGATTGAGATTCCCACCGACGATACGCGGGGCGGACGGATTGTCCGCCCCGCGAAGTTATTCCGCCGAATTCCGCTGTCCGATGCCACGGGAGGCAGCCGTGAAGCCAACGTTCTGCACTTTTGCAACGCTCCGGCCGATTTTGCTCATACTCTTCCTTCTGCTCACAATCGAAGGCAAAGCAGATCCATATCATACACGGACTCGCATCTATCCGAGGCTGTGGAACCAAGTAATGATCGCCGCAGAAGCTTGTCCTGGCGGGGGATACTTGGTCTCGGAAGTATCCATGGATCGCAGGACCTTGCGTATCATAAGAATCAATCCCGATGGTTCTCTTGGATGGAAATGCGACTCGCTGCCCAATCAACAAGAGTGGCAATCATTCTATGCAGTACAGCCCGTGGCCGGAGGTGGCGTAGTTGTTACAGGAAGCCGTAGCCGTGACTACGGCTATGCCGCTCAATATAGCGACTCCTGCCAGGAGTTGATCTGGCAACACAATTACAGTTGTTGGGCATACAATTCCTGTGAACCATACGGCGATGGCTGGATACTGAGTGCCCATTATGGGGATTACGCACGCGTAGAGATGCTTTCTGCAAGCGGCAGTCTCGTTTCATCCTTTAACTGCGGTCACTCCATTGTGGCTCCCGTGCACATTCGCGAGTATCTTCAAGATGGATTCATCGTTGCTACCAGTATGTACACCAGCTTGCCTCATGGCCCAATTGCCCCTTTGGCAATTCGAATGAGATCGAATGGCGACACGATTTGGACACACTGTTACGAGAATCTTTCGGGGAGTTTCTGGGGGTGCTCCGTTTTATCAGATGGGGGGATACTCTTCACAACTAATTACGGTAGGATTCTGCGAACAGATTCTACAGGCGTACCGATCTGGACGGGAAGCACAACGCTTGCCGTATCATATTCATCCCAAATTGCCGAAACCGAGATGGGAGAGTTGATCTTCGGAGGAAGGAATGCTTCTGGGGGATTTGTGTTAGCCCGACTTACGGCGGGGGGAGAACAAAATTGGATATGGAGTTGCGACTTGCTGTCCTCCTCGGCAAGTATCCCTGCAGTTTGCATAACGAACCAAGGGCGATTTACGTATTTTCAGCGTGGAGCTCATCTCATAGAATGTACTGAAGGTATCGCTGCGTCGGAATTCTGTCTTGAAACGGCAGATGCGTGCACTCTGGAGCAGATTTCAGGGAATCCGGTTGAGTATGGTTTTCGAATCACACATCAAAGTGGATTGATTGATCGCTTGGTCTTTGCCAGACTGAGTCCGGGAGCCCAAGGCAGGGTCGAGGGAAACGCGGCGGATACTTGGAGTGTCCTACCTAATGGCGATGGCAACAATGGTGACTCAGTAGTGTTCGTCACAGACATCCCCCTTACGAATGGATATGTTGACACGCTCTTCCTACAGCCGTCCGATACATTACGCTGTGCCAGTTGGTCTACAGGGTGCGCCGGGAGTGACATTGCACTATTCAGTGCAAACACACAAGTTGCCGAATTCGAGGCAGATGCAATCGGGGATAGTGTTCATTTCCATCTGCGGACAGAAGTGGAATCTGCCATCTATTACTGGATGATCTCGAGAGCCAGTTCCGAAAATTGGACGCTATGCTTTGATTCCCTGACGAGTTTCTCACCAAGCAACTCGTATGAGGGCAACGAGTACACTTTTTCGGTTTCAGAATTATCGCCGTGGCTTCGAGGTTACCTACTTACATGTGTGGACTCTGCGGGACAGCGAGTTGATTTTACGGACAGAATTGTTTGGATTGGCACAATCAACAGAGTAGCAGAGACCACATCTGGCATTGCCGCTTCGTTTCATTTGATCGCTACTCCAAATCCCTTCAATCCCTACACCACCATCTCATTTGCGTTGCCACATCCAGCCCATGCTCGATTGACGGTGTACGACGTCCTCGGCCGCGAAGTGCGCGTGCTGGCCAATGACAACTTCGCGCCGGGCGAGCACCGCCTACGGTTCGACGGTTCCGATCTGCCGTCGGGAATCTACTTCGCACGGTTGCAGAGCGGAGAATTTGTGGCGACACAGAAGCTGCTGCTGCTGAAATAAGCTCAGGCTTTCGGTTGTTCAGGGGTATCATTTAAGAGGAGGGTACACGTATGATCGCCCGTTCAAGGTTGAAGCTCGCGATGGTTGCACTTCTTATGGGTGGATTGTGCCTGTGCACCATCGGCTACGCTGAGATCACGTCAGTTCAAATCAGTCCGGCCCAGCCCACCGATCAAGACACGATTACTTTTTCGGTGGCAGGCTTGTTTCTCGACGGCTGTTGGAACCTGCGAGATTTCAATTTCAATCAGATGTCTTCCACACAGTTTTCCGCCGATGTGTTTGCGTACGACGTCTGGCAACCCGGACAATATTGTCCTCTATTTATTGTGGACTATGTGTATTCTGCAACGTTTGGCCCGCTGGATCCGGGCACATATTCTATTTTCGTCACCGAACATCACCAGTCCCTTCGCGAGCCGGAGCCCAATTTTGCTTCGCTGATGTTTGAGGTCATGGATTTCTTGCCGCCGGCCGGGATCAGTGTGATTCCGGAGTCTTTGGCCTTTGGGAATGTTTATGTAGCTCACGATTCGGTACTGATGCTGACAATTCAGAACATCGGAGGTGCTCCGTTAGCGGTTACGGCGATGACCGCTCCGACCGGTTTTACGGCCAGGTTTGGTTTACCATTGACGATTGCGCCCGACAGCAGCGTAACCGGCAGCGTGCAATTCCGCCCAACGACCGCGCAGCCCTACAGCGGCAACCTCGTGATTATCAGCAACGCATCCACCAGTCCCACCCACGTACCGCTCTCCGGTATCGGGATTCAGGAATCATCTGCGGATAACGTGTCGGTGGTGATTCCGGGGGATTTTTATCTTGTACAGAACTATCCGAATCCCTTCAATCCCACTACCACGATCTCGTTCTCGCTGCCCCATCAATCCCGCGCTTACTTGTCGGTATTCGATGCCCTCGGCCGTGAAGTCCGCGTGCTGGCCGACGAGAATTTCGCGCCGGGCGAGCACCACCTGCTGTTCGACGGTTCCGATCTGCCGTCGGGGATCTACTTCGCACAGCTACAGAGCGGAGAATTCGTCGCGACGCAAAAGCTGCTGCTGTTGAAATAGGATGTAATATGCGCACATCCGTGCGGCGCTACGGCAAGGGCAGGGTTATCCGTGCCCTTTCTTCTTGGGAGAACCACAGCGTTATGTTCCATCGTTCGATTGAACGCGCGGTTTGCCTATGGTACAATCCATCCTTATATTAATAGACTATATCGGGAATCGCCGGGAGCGGCAAAGACCCACCGCGAACCCTATTCCGTCCGGCTGGAGAGGTGGATGAAGAAAGCTCTGGTAATACTTGTTATTGTTCTAATTTCGGCCCTGACCGCAACCGCGGGCAAGCTGACCGACGGCTTGCGCGCGGCATATAACCAGAGTCCCTCCGTAGAGTGGCAGCCGGTACTCATCGCGCTTTCCAATCGAACCTCCGCCTCTGAAGCACTGATCGGTTACGAAACGGCGGGTTTGGAAATGGCCCATTCGCGAGTCATGGAATTGCTATTGGCTAACGCAAGTTTCATGCAGTCTCCGGTACGAAATACCCTCGGAAATCTCGAATCCACCGGTCAAGCCCGCAATGTGCGGTCGCTGTGGATCGCCAATATCATCGCCGCTGAACTGACTCAATCCGCCGCCGAACAGCTTTCCAATATGCCCGAAGTGGATGAGATCGGTCTGGATGAGCCGATCACGCTGCGGAAAATGCTCGAAGTAACTCCCGACGACGGCAGCGCCGCGGCCGAGGGTTTGATCGCCGCCGGTGCACTGGACGCGTGGATGGCGGGCTACCGCGGCGAGGGACGAATCGTCTGTGTGTTGGGGGACGGATTCAACGCGAACCATCCGCTGCTTGCGGGCAATTGGCGGGGCAGGAATTCGCCCGTCGGGCAGTGCTGGTTTGACGTCTCAGGCTCAGCGACGCCGAGTTCCTGCGGCGGCGAGACCGCGCAGATGCTGGGTCTGGCCTGCGGAAGCGCGGTCGGGTCCGCTCCCGCCACCGGAGTAGCTCCCTCCGCGCAGTGGATCGCGGCCAACGTGTTCTGCAACAGTCCGCGACTCTCGGATATTCTGACAGCAATGCAGTGGGCGGTGGATACTGACGGTAACGGTGCAACCCTTGATGACGTACCGGATGTGATCGTCTCCGCTTGGCAACTCAACGCAGCCTGCCGGGGCGGAGAACCCTTTGCCGTGTGGGAGGCCTTTTCCAATGCCGAAGCGATGGGGCCGGTGGTTCTGTTTGCCGCCGGTCAGGACGGTGAGCGCGGCGCCGGATCGGTCGTTTCGCCCGCATCCCATGTGACGTGTTTCAGCGTTGGCTTTGCCGATATGCAGGGCGGGCGCGTCGCAATTCATCCGGCTTCCGGTCGCGGGCCTTCGCCGTGTGACGGGAAAACGATCAAACCCGATCTGGTCGCTCCCGGAACCCGGGTTGTGACGATGGGGGAATCGGGGCGGGTTCGCGTCACCGGCAGCGCAGCCGCAGCAGCCTATGTGGCGGGAGCCGTGGCCCTGATCCGACAGGTCAATCCGTCTCTCCGCGCAGGCGAGATCAAGAGAATCCTCACGACCGGTGCTACCGACGCCGGAAGCCCCGGACCGGACAATACATTCGGTCATGGCATACTGAACGTCGCCCACGCCGTGATGAAGGCGACAACGCGCGAACGCACCGGAACGCTGCGGGTGGCGGCACGATACGGTGGAACGTCCGTTTCCGACGTGCGCATTACGATTTCCGGCGCTTTCGGAGATCGTGTGGAAAGTACCGACGGCGGCGATGCAATTCTCGAACATCTGGCAGCCGGTCGGAACTACGCGCTGCGAGCCGGCCGGTTCGGATACAAACTCTATCGGCATGACGACTCCGTAACCGTTCAGTCGGGCACCAGCGTGAATGTGTTTTTGGATCTTGAACGGGGCTTCCACGACGATGCGGAATACGATCAAGGCTGGTCGTTGGGCGTGCGTGGAGACGACGCCACCAGCGGAACGTGGGCGCGGGCCGTGCCGGTCGGTTCCAAAGTGCAGGGCAGAATCGTGCAGCCGGACCGCGACGCCTCGCCCGAAGGCACATATTGTTTCGTTACCGGTAACGCTTCCTCAGCCGACGACGAAGGTAGCACGGCCGACGTGGACGGCGGACGAACCACGCTCCGTTCACCGCTATTCAGTCTCACGGAGATCGAGGAACCCGTGATTCAGTTCTCGTACTGGTACAGCAATGATCGCGGAGCTAATCCGGGAGAGGATTTCTTCCGGGCGCAGATTTCGAGCGACGGCGGCACGACCTGGAAGGATCTCATGAGTACGTCCGCGTCCACGAACGGCTGGCTGGAAGTCAGCTTTCCGGTGCGCACCTTCGCAGAACCCGGCGACCGCATGATGCTGCAATTCGTGGCGGAAGATTACGAACCGGGTTCATTGGTGGAGGCGGCGGTGGACGAGATTCGCGTCACCGGATCGCCCAGTGCGCCCGAACCGCCGCGCGGACTGACCCTTGATATTCAATTCAATCAGGTGGTTCTCAAGTGGCTACCCTCCCCCGGAGCCCGCGCGTATCGCGTGTACTTGTCCGGCGAACGCAACAAGATCGTCGCTCCCGAGAATCTCTACGCGGTAGTCTCCGACACCACCCTGACGGTTCCCCTGTCCGACATTCCCTATGAGCAGTTTTATTTCCAAGTGACCGCAGTCAAGTAGCCATTTGACCGCACGAGAAGAAGCGGGCGGCTCGCATGAGCCGCCCGCTTTCGATTGGAATGAATCCGCACTACGGTGTGCGCAACGTCAGGTTGATCGGATAGCTTCCGCTGCTGGCTACGTCGAAGGTGGTGTCGGCGATCTGATAGCCGACCTTGATAGCCACCACCTTCAGCCGCGAGAGCTGCGCTTCGCCGAGGTTCCCGCCCTCGCCGTCGCGTTGCGCTATTATCGCACCGGCCGCCGCATCGAAAGTGAATCCTCCCTGCTCATTCGTCAGCACGCGCTCGTCGGTCGAGCGCAGCCGGTCGTAGTTGCTCACGTTCTTTAGGACCGTATGTTCACTCTGAAACGTTCCCGCCACCGTGCGCACGGTGTAGAGCCCGTTGGGACGATCGTCCAGTAAGAGGTTCCAGCGATGTCCGCCGGTGGAGTACATACTGTCCAGAAGCGTCTCGACATGTCGCTGGTCGGGCCAGCGGAGGGTGATCTGCGTGCGGGCGGCTTCCGCGAGGCCGAACGAGATCGTCACGCTATCCTCGGCCGGATTCGGATAGCTCTGATCGAGACGCCAAGTGGGAAGCTCTGGGATGCCCTCGCAAGAATCACAGGTGAAATTGAGTTCCTGCTCGCTGGGACCGCCCGGTACGTCCACCACCTGACTGGTGTAAAGCACGCGGCCATTGGAGCAGTAGATGCGGACGTAAAAGCGATTTGGAATGAGCATGTCTCCCGTCGTGACCAAGTAGGTCTCAGCGTAGAACAAACCCGCGCCGATCTCAAGGGCTTGGCCGTTAATGGGGAACTCGATGTAGTTCACGGTTCGGCTGGGGCCGTTCAGACACATCGGAGGATCATCGCACAACGGCGGCTGGGGGTCTTCATCGTCCGGTCCGTCGCTGTCGCGATCCCAAAAAATCTTGAGCATCACCCCGTCCGGCAGCGGTTCCGTTCCGTCGCAGGAAGTGTGGAGGGGTTGGTCTATGTTGTAGAACGCCGTGACCGACGGAATGAGCGGATCGGCTGCAGTCTCATTCGCGGTTTGCGGAAACTCATAGATGACGTGCAGATAAACATTGGATATCGGATCTCCGGCAGCATCGCGGATCGTCCCGGAAATCCGTGCCATCCCCGCCGGCACTTCTTCGTCGTTGCCGTTCCCGTCGGGCGGAGGGTTGTCCTCGTTCGCGCAGGAAAGCAAGGCAAGACAGATTAGCGCCGCCAAAGCCGATTGCCAGACCAACTTGTGCCATTTCATGACTAAATCCTCTGAAGTTGTACTTTCGCTCTCCAATATACAACTTTGCAGGGGCATCCGAAACTCCGCATTGCATTTTCAAGGGCCACCCTTGATGCTTGAAAATGTGCAGATACTTGCCATATTGAATGTGCAGTCGTCGTTTGTACATCGCTCGCAACTAAATCATTGTAATTGTTTGCGATGAAAACTGGGGCGGAATAGCAGCGACGATGTGTGAGGCAATCCTCTTCCTCACTTTTCCAACAACCAAGGATACCAAAGGAGGCCCGCCCATGGCCGGTTTGATCGTAATTCTGGTAATTCTCGTGGTCCTCGTCCTGTGGGTCGTAGGGATCTACAACGGGCTGGTGGGGATGCGCAATCAGGTCCGCAACGCATGGGCGCAGATTGACGTGCAGCTCAAGCGGCGGCGCGATCTCATTCCCAACCTCGTGGAAGTGGTCAAGGACTACATGGAGTATGAGCAGGAAACGCTCACCAAGGTGGTGGAAGCGCGCTCGAAAGCGATCAATGCGCAGGGCGTCGCGGCCACCGGAGAGGCCGAGAACATGCTCACCGGCGCGCTCAAGTCGCTGTTTGCGGTGATGGAAAACTATCCCAC
>JAHJDG010000234.1 GCA_018812265.1 bacterium
CGGCTACTGGCATGATCCCGAGGGCTGGTTCCAGCTCCGTGTCATCGCCATTGACACGGTCGGCAACAGTGATTCTTGCGACAACGTGATCTGCCAGATCACCGTCCGCCTGAACGACATCGAACCGGCGGCCCGGGTCAAGGTGTTTGAGGTGTACAGTGTGAACGATACGCTCAATCGGGCTGACAGCTCGCTGGCTTGCACCGATCCGGACATCTGGTACATTAATGCGGACGACCCGTACTGTGTCCGTGCGATCTTCGCGCCGACCAACATTGATACGGGTCTGGCTTCGCTGACCTTCCAGTATCGTAGTCTGTACGTGGAAGGCAATCCCAGCGAGTGGCGGAATGTCGAGACCATTTGGGATCCCATCAACTACGGTCTCAATGGCGATACCACACGCTGCGTCATCTTCCAGCCACGGCCGAACGAGGTCGGCGAGCATGGCTTTGACCTCCGCGTCATCGTCGAGGACTACAACGGCAACGATACGTCGGCCGTAGTCACCCTCTACATTGATGACTCCCCGCCGGTGGGCACCGGAACGGCTGCGCCGTCCATCGCCTTTACCGGCCCGTGCGGCGACCGCTGCCGTCTCGATCAGAACGGCAATCCGTTGGTTACCGCGCTGTTCGATCCGGATCTGATTTCCGGTGAAGTCAACGTGGACTCCGTTTGGATGACGGTTGCCCGAGCCGACTTCATCTGGCAGATCGTCGAGGAAGACACCATCCTGAATGGCGACACGCTTATCGCCGGTGAAGACTCCATGCTCGTCCATGCGCCGCAATTTACGGGCGGCCCGTGGGGTCTTGAGCGAGACGATGACCATACGTGGCTGTTTGACTTCGACGGCAACCTGTGTGCCTTCTGGCTCAGTAATCAGCTCGACATGGGTTGCTACTACTTCACCCTCCACTTCACCGATTGCGCGGGCAACGAGGACAGCGTGGCCGTCACGACCACCTGTGGTGAGGGAGATGAAACAGACCTGATCTGCATTGATTGTGTGCCCGAACTGCCCGAGTTCTCCTCGCTTGACTACATGAACTACTGGGGCTGGGATTGCAGCGTGGACAGCGCCTGCGTATCTCTCCGCGATAACGTGCTGGACGGCACGACGGAAATCGGCGGCGGGTGCTACGAAAGCGTGCAGATCTGTGGTCACATCCCCAACTATCAGCAATACATCGGCAGGGTCTGGTTGTTTGTCGAG
The DNA here is from genome assembly GCA_018812265.1 of bacterium. Lineage (GTDB taxonomy): Bacteria > Electryoneota > RPQS01 > RPQS01 > RPQS01 > JAHJDG01. The sequence continues at coordinate 1,220 of JAHJDG010000234.1, forward strand.
AGCGAGGATGCCGAAGTCGAGAGTACGCTGGTGGATACCCGGGAGTGGATGAATACCGGTACGAGTGCCACCGACACCACCTACTGCTTCTGGTGGAGCGTCGGCGAGCGTGACTCTAATGACGTGCCCATCTGGCCCAGCGGCCGCTACCGCGTCTGGGTGCTGGCGACCGATGCGATCTGCCAGATCCAGAGTGGAGCGATGGTGGATGAGTTCTGGGTCTACGTGGACAACGCGGCGCCCATTGCCGAGATCACTCAGATCAACGGCCATGCGCCGAATGCGATGGGTCCCGATACGCTCGAGCTGTTCTCGGGCGGCGAAGATCCGTCCTGGCTGTGGGTGGATTGGTATGACAGTCTGAACCCGGATGACTCGACGCAGGCTCATAACCGCGTGCAACTCTGGGCCAAGAACCACCTCTACCCGGCCAGCGGCGATACCGTGTGGCATCAGGTGGGCTACATCCCCAGCCCCTGCAATCCGCATTTCGTGCTGTGGGACGGCTACTATACCTGCGGTGAGACCATTGACCTGGTGGCGATCGCTGTGGATCGCTGGGGCAATGGAGAATTTACTCTTGCCGCCGTGCGGGAAGCCTTCAATGCCGGCCGCTACATTTACGTGGTGCTGACGGACCGCATCGCCCCGGCCACTGAGCTGTGGAGCATCGGCTTCGACAGTGAGCCGGAGGACAATGACAGCACGCAAGTTGTCAACCAGCAAGACGCCATCGTCCACCTGTCCAGCGAATTCTGGAATCAGGACGTCTATCTGCATGCGTTCAGCACGGTAAGCGATCCGAGCATCGAGCGCGTGTACTTCCAGTACAGCATGGACGGTGAGTCGTGGATTGACATCGCCATGGATGACGATCCGGAAGGCGTGCCGGATTGCCGAAGCTGGAGCGAGCCGATCCCGTGGTGGTGTAATGAATACGAAGGCGAAGACATCATGTGGACGGCGCTGTGGGATATCTCAGGTCTGGCCGGGCACCTTTGGGTGCGCGTCTGGGGCCAGGATATCTGCGGCAACGTGGAAGACTTCAACGTCTACGAGGTGACCATTGACGTGGCCGCCCCGATGGCCAAGGTCTTCGCGTGGCTGTCCGACGTCAACGTTGGCAATCTGCCTTGTGATCAGTGGACCGAACCGCAGATTCCGGATTCGCTCGAGCGCTACAGCACGCTGACGCTCGGCGCTTGCCCGGACAGCACGGGTACGGTACACTACGATGCCTATGGTGTCGAATGGTGGATCAAGCGCGCCGACGAGAATCCGATTGACTACGGCGTCTGGTGCGAGCTCGGCGACGACTCGACCGGTCCGTTCAGCCTCCGTCCGGTCAATCTGTGGGATGGCGCTGATCTGATTAGTTGTATCGAACCACAGCCCGGCGTCTGGTACGACATCGCCGTGCGTACGACCGATCAGAACGGCCACTACATGCCGTGGGAGCAAATGCTTTGGTTCGCCGAAGGCACTACCTGGCAGGAGAAGTGGCAGGATCTGATCAACCGCGGTTACGTCAAGCGCTTCCGCGTGGTGGATCACACCGCCCCCGTGGCTCATTCGCTATCGGTTTCCCCCGACCGGACCGTACCCGATTGGGACGTGATCTTCGTGACGGGGAACGTCCTTCTGAGTGCGGTAGTGGATGATCCGGACGTAATGGCCCTGACCTTCGCCGTTCGCCAGGCCGGTGACACGGTGAATCCGTGGACCGTTATCGAGCGGATCGAAGGTGATTCCGGCACGACCTTCGCGCCGGCCGAGGGCTACTGGAATACCGAGCTCTTGAATGGAACCTATATTATCGGCGCTTTCGCCGAGGACGAGATCGGCAACCGTGACGGCAACCTGTTGGTGCCCGACCAGTGGCCGACCTATACGGTAACGGTCAACGTGGACAATCAGCGTCCGAACGCCTTCATTACGAGCGTAACGCGTGACGGTCAGCCTGTCAGCCAGCTCGAACGGGGTGCGGGCGTAACCTTCCACATTGAAGCTACCGACAACTTCCACGATCCGGCGAGTCATCACTTCGGTATCCGCAACGTAGTCCTCTACGTTCGGATGCTGGGTGACAACCCGGCTAGCTGGATCCCGATTGACACGGTCTACACCTGGCCGTACACGGTTCAGTGGACGGTGCCCCCGCAGCTCGTGCTTTGGAACTATGAGTTCGCGGCGGTAGCCACCGACCTGGTCCTCCTGAGAGACATGGTGGATGGCCAGGGCCACTATCTGGTGGATGGCACCTATGACGTGGTGGACAACGAGGCCAACATCTCGATCTTTACGATTGGCGGCCGGGATGCGGAGACTACTCCGCATATCCACGGTACGAACGTGGAGATCGTGGCTCATTCCGAACCGAATCTCGACAACGTACGGTTCGTCTGGGTACGCGGTGACGATACCACCTATATTGGTGCCGTTTCCGACACCATCGGCGAGACGGTTTGGACGCTCACCGGCTGGGATGTCAGCGGTCTGGCGGAAGGCCCGGCTCAGGTGGGTGCGATCGGATCGGCCGATGTCGGCGGTGACCGCGTCACCCTCTCGCAAGACTTCCGTAACATCGTGATTGACCACACCATCGGTACGGGATACTCCAACCCGATGCCGATGTCGCATGGCTTGGTCGGTGGTTCCTGTGAATTCGACAACTATCCGACCGACGACGATCTGTGGATCATTCTCGAAGACACGACCATTGACACCGTCTGGTTCGACTGGAAGTGGGCGGCCAACCCGAACGACGAGACCTTCTGGATGCCCATTGCCAGGGGTATCCTCGACGACGGTCTCACCCGCCGCTGGTCGTTCCAGTGGGATGCCACGGAAGTGCCGTGTGGTCTGATCACCCTGCGGGCCCGCGTCAACGATGATGCCGTGCCCGAATCGAACGTTGCCAAGATCATCTTTGCCGACTCGGTGCGGGTGGATAACTGCGATCCGCTGGTGAACATCACCAATATCAACGGTGACGTCACGCCCGAGGACGCCGAGATTGCCCGCGGCGAGGTGGCAACTATTGTCGCGACCGTCATTGACGACTTCGCCCAAGGCGGCAATAGCGCCATTGACAGTGTGGCCTTCTACTATTCCTACGGTCTGCCCATCACCACTCAGAATTGGACCTACATCGGAAGCGACGCCAACGGTGCGCCGTGGCAAACGATGTGGAATACCAGCAGCGAATGGTACGGTGAGTTCACGATCCGCGCCATCGCTTGGGATGAGGCCGGCAACTGTGCCTATGACGATAACGTGGTGAACATCGTGGATCGTCTGTCGCATCGCGCCTACATCGTCGGCTGGGACTTCGACGCCGAAGACGGCTGCGATGACTACATCTGGGCGATCACCGACGATTGCACGCCGGACCTTACCGATCACGTCCTGTTCGAATACACGGTGGACGGCGGCCAAACCTGGATCAGTCTTGGCACTGACAACCACGGCGATTACTCCGGCTGCGACTTCGGAACCTACTACCGGCTCTGGAGTATGCAACTCGAGTTCGCCTCGATTCCGCAAAACGCGGTCTTCCGCGCCGTGGCGTTCGATGATGCGAACAACTTCGATCAGAACCCGCCGCGGTTCCGCTGGTCCGACGTCACACTGTCGCCCGATCCGGTGATCTACAATCCGGAAGCGGCGCGCATCCCGGCCCATCCGAGTGGCAAGCAACCGTTCGTCTTCAGCTTCCTCGAGGACTTCACGGAAACCTGCACATTCGAAGCGGCGCAAGTGTGCATCCGGCCGTCCGAGCCCGACTCAGCCTACTGGGTTGCGCGGATGCCCGAAGCGACCACTCCGTGTAACGCCTCGGCCTATCGTGACAGCCGCGTGACGATCTTCCGCAGCGTTCCGATGGTACAGGAAGGCGGCGTGACCTACATGCAATTCACGAACTATGATCTCGAAATCCATGAGATCACGTTCGAAGACGGTTCCAACGGCTGGCTGTCGTCCGAAAGCGGCGTCATGGACGTTTACGTTCCGATGAACGCCACCACCTCGGATGGTGTCCTCTGGTTCGAGCCGGTGCATGAGAGCGACTACGTCAACCTCATCCCGCCGTCCCAGTACTACTATACACTGATCTCCGACGTCGAGGTGATTGTCTCGAGTAACCTGGAGTCGCCCACCTACTGGGAAGACACCCCGAACGAAATCCGTGTCCGGATGAAGTTCAATCCGGCGCTCTTGCCGCAAGGCTACCAGCCGTGGCAGGTGGTGCCCGCCTACTGGGACAACAGCGACGATATGTGGTCCGAGCGCGGCATCATCTACGTGGATCGCGACAGCCTTGCATTCGGCATCATTGACTTCGAGTACTCGGTGGTGGACGAGGATTGGGATCCGTCCGACTGGTATACCGCCCTCCACAACTGCTACCAGATCCGCTTGGCGGTATTCCTGACCACGGTTCGCCCGATTGACGAGTACGTGCGGTTCGCCGACAACGACGAGTGGTATCCGTGCGACTACGTGCCCGACAGCACTTACTTCAGACCAGATCGTGGTCCGACCACGACCTGCAGTCCGATCTTCTGGGCCGTGCTGCGGCAGGGCGAATACGTACCGCCGGAAAACACCATTGACGTGTACCTCGATGGTATCCGCATCATCAACGACGGTGAGCCGGATTCCGCGAACGGCGGCGGTGGGAACGGAACTCCGATGTTCCGGACAACGTACGATCGAGTGTCCGGAATCTATCAGGTGATGTTCACCGAAGCGGCTTGGCAAATGCCGCCGTGGTACGGCTGCCTGTCGCACGGTCAGCATCGTATCCAGTTCTATGCGGGCAACCTGAGCACGCACATCACTCCGTTCTTTGTTGACACCCATCGTCCCGAAGCCTTCACCTATCCGGAGTATATCAACCACCAGATTAATCTGTGGGCGGATATCACGGATGCGGAGAGTGGTATTGATACGCTGGATGTCGAGGTGTACATCACCGATTGTACGCCGGGCGCGATTGATCTCTGGGCGGAGTACTACGGTCCCGACACTCTCGAGTATGATGAGGAGAACGTGCTGCGCTGGCACTTCACCATCAACATGCCGGAGCGGGTGCTGGAGGTGGAGGCCGAGGCTATGACCTTCACTCCGATCGAAAATGGCTATCGTGCCGAGTTCACTCTGCAGTGGGAACAGCTCCAGCAGATTCTTGGAAACAACAACGCCGGTACAATCTGTCTACGGTGGTACGTCGGCAACAAGGTCTGTCTGGGCAACTACCCGACTGAATACCTCTACACGATTGACGTCGAGCCGCCGCATGTCTATCCGATCCTGCCGGTGGGAGCCGCTATTGACGACGATGGCGACGGTCTCACCAATGAAGACTGGCGTGACTGCCTGAACAACGACAACGACTTCTGGTGGGACGGTGAATGGGGCATCTGGCGCGGTCGTGTGGATGAAGATCCCATCAACTTCGAGTACGATACACTCATGTTCGGCGAGCGTCCGCCGATCCGGGCCATGGCCAATGACATCGCGTGTTGCGGCAGCGGCGCGGCCGGCGTGAACGTTCGTGCGATGCGGCTGTTGGTTGACGGAGATACGTACGAGTTTGGTGATACGACCGCTCCGGGTCAGGGAGTCAACTTCCAGATCCTGTGGCCGTACAACCAGCAAGACGACGTCTTCCTGACCTTCGGCGGCACCGACAACGAATTGCTGGATCGGTACTACGAACCGGGCGAGCACTACATTACTGTGGTGGCTCCGGATAGCGCGGGCAACATCGGTCAGGTGAGCTGGACCTACTTCGTTCGTGCCAGCGGTCCGGCCATCGCCTTCGACGACTCGCTGCGTGAGTGCGGCGTGTGGTTCAACCCCGAAGTACCGAACCAATTCGGCTTCTGCGTGGACGGAACGGCCAATGTGCCGATCGCGCCGAACGGTATTGACTATTTGGTTCAATATGTACCGAGCGGCCAGCGCATCTCCGGGCCGACCACCATTAATCCAACCAATCCGATGCATCACTGCGTCACGTATCTCCTGTCCGGTTCGTTCCCCGACGGCCAGACCGGTATCGAGATCGTAGTGACCGCTCGCAACATCTTCTACCGTCCGGAGGTAGATACCATCAACGGTATCAACCGCAGCCGGATGACGTTCTGGGCGGATAATCTGGATCCGACCTTCACCGGCTACATGCCATACGAAGGCGAGACCTTCACCCGCGACGAGGCGGTGGTGATCGAGGTGTTCTACACCGACGACAGCCCGTCCACGATTCAGGGCGGAGATCGCCGCGGCGACAGTGGCGTGAAGCGGACGGGAGCGTCGTCTGATCAGTCCGGCAAGGCCGAGGTACGCGTCGGTCGTCTGGATGAGAGTGGCACGATCGTGCCGGTCAGCAAGACCGTGCTCGACCTGCCGCTGGATTCGCGGACGGGCCGGGGCGGCGACGGCCGACTCGATGACAATGGCAGCGGCATTGATGTGAGCAGCTTCGCCATGTCTATCGTAATGCCGAGCGGAACGATCATCCGACCGACTCCGAGTGAATTCGTGGAACTCGATGCGGCCCATGCCAAGTACGTATTGGTATCCGGTCAACCGGCCGGCCGCTACACGGTCAACGTCCGTGTCGAGGACTGCGTCGGCAATATCGCTGCTACGGCGTGGAACTTCCGCATCCTCAGCACCCCGCCGGCCGTCACGTTCCTGACGCCCGACGGCGAGTGCCAGTGGGATCGGTACTGGAATCCCGATGCGCCGCTCAACATCCGCGCCACGGTGCGTGAGGTGGACAATGTCAACATCAGTGTGGACGGCCTGCGTCTGGACATCGTGCGCATGTATGCGTGCGAGACCGGAATCTGCACCGACACCGTGATGCGGAACGCCAGCTATGACTGGGTGGAGGGCTATCCCGATGCGGGCAACACCGCCCAGACCTTCACCATCGGTGGTTCGTTCAACCTCAACAACATCGGCCCAACGATCGAGCTGAGAGTGATCCTCACCGCCACGAACATGCAGGGAGTCTCTGCGGTTCGTGTCCAGCCGTGGATCATTGATGCGACGGCGCCGTGGATCACCATTCTGTCGCCCATGCCGAACACGGTATGGCCGCAGGACGATCCGGTGACGATCAGCGCTAACTTCGGTGACGAGGAAGGCGGTACGGCAGTGATGGTTCCGGGCGCCCGCAAGGGTACCGAGATTCCGGCTGCCACCAGCAAGCTCGGACCGCAGCGTGACGTGAACGGTAAGCAGACGACTACGGCCACGACGACCGACAACAAGCTTGGTTCGTGGGGCCGTGTAGTCAGCAGTGGTCTGGATGACGAAGACGGTGACAGCGGTGTGGATCCGGCTTGTATCGAGCTGCTGCTCGTATCGCACGCCGGCGGTAATCCGCAGAACCTGACCGAGCAAGCCATCATCACCACGGGTAACATCACATGGGTTGGCGAGCTTGAGGCAGGCGTGTACACCGCCATCCTGTCCGTCTGCGACCGCGTCTGCAACACCAACGCCGTTAATTGGGACTTCGAGGTCGGCCGTGCCGACACGTTGGCCCCAACCGTCGAACTCCTGCGTCCGCAGCCCGGCGACACGATCTCGGCCGGTTCGAGACCTACCTTCGACGTGAAGTTCACCGACGTCGGCAGCTCGCTGCTGAATCGCGAAACGCTCCGCGTGTGGCTGGAAACGGCGAACAGTGACTTGGTACCGGCCACCATGGACGTCAACGTGGATGCCACCGGACGTGAGGCTCTGGTTCGTCTGACGGTGACTAACCCGATGACCAACGGCGCGTACGTCCTATACGCCGAGGGTGCGGATACCGACGGCAACCGCGTGGAAGCTAACTGGACATTCTACGTCTACGCGCTGCCGCCGATGATCGAGTTGCTGCGGCCCAGCCCGGCCGACACGATCGCCGCGGGTACGACTCCGACTTTCGATCTCCGTATGACCGAAACCGGAACGTCCACGCTGAATCGCGAAACCATCCGTGTCTGGTTCCAGGAGTTCAACGGTGACACGCTCGAGACCAGTCTCGATGTCAATGTGAACGCGCTGGGAACCGAGGCTCTGGTTCGCATGACCGTCGTCAATCCGATGGCGAACGGTACGTACATCCTGTACGCCGAGTGCGCCAACCTCGCGGGCAACCGCTCGTTTGCCAACTGGACCTTCCTCGTTGCCGGTCCGCCCGAAGAGCCGGAGGTTCTCGATTACGAGAAGGCCTACAACTATCCGAACCCGTTCGAGTACGGCGAAGAGACTCACTTCGTGGTGCCGATCTCCGGCGCGGGTCTCGGGTCGTTCGTTCGGATCAACGTCTACGACTTCGCCGGCCGCCATGTTCGCAAGGTCTTCGAAGGCACGTGGATGAACATTGAGCCCATCTGGGACGGCCGGAACGACCATGGCGAATTCGTGGCCAACGGTGTTTACTTCGCGCAGGTCGTCACCCAAGCGGGCGGCCAGACCAAGGAAGACATCGTCAAGGTCGCGTTCAAGAACAAGAAGTAATTCGCTTGCAACCGGGGCCGCGCCCTTGCGCGGCCCCGGACAGGCACACTGTCACCCGGGAAAACAATTGAATAGCGATAGGATCACGAGGAGGGATACAATGTCCCGAACAAGAACCACCGTTGTGAGCCTGGTGGCGCTCAGTCTGCTGCTGGTGTCCACCGCGAGCGCGCAGAATTTCGCTGACGCGTGGCGTACACGGATTCTGGGAGCTGGTGCGAAGGCCATGGCGATGGGTACCGCCTACACGGCGTTTGCCCAGGACGCGACGGCTGCCTACTGGAATCCGGCTGCGTTGGCGACGCTGAGACAGTTCGAAGCCTCACTCATGTACACGGCGGGCATGAGGGCCGAACGAAACTACAACTACGTCAGTGCCGCCCTGCGGGTTGACCGCGTCGGGACATTCGGCCTTTCGTGGATCAACGCTGGCACCACGGGGATACCAACCCGTGCGACAAACACACCAGATCCGACAGGTTCACTGGATTGGTCCACCAATGCCTTCCAGCTCAGCTATGGCCGTGAACTCGCGAGCGGCTTCGCTCTCGGCCTCAGTGGCAAGTATCTGCAGGAAGACCTCGCCGACAACACCGGTTACGGCGTGGACGCCGGAATGCTGTTCCGCCCCTATGACGAGATCCAAGTTGGTGCAATGGTGCGCGATCTATCCGGCAAGCACGGAAAGGACGATGCTCCTTGGGAGGCTCGTCTGGGACTCGGCGTCATGCCGTGGAAACATCTGTGGCTATCCACTGATCTCGTTGGGGCGCAAGACCAGGACGTGACGCTTGCTATTGGCACGGCCTACCACGTGGATGTGTCCGACAAGACCACCTTCTACATCGCGGCCGGGTTCAACGACCTGCTCAAGGCGAACGATAATGAGACAACGGGTTTCTCCTCGGGCTTTGGCATAGGCTTCAAGAATTTCGAGGTTCAGTATGCCTATGTGACTGAAGCGAACCAGGTCTTTGAGGAGAACCACCGGATTTCGGCGAACTTCTTCTTCAAGGAGAAGAATCCGCTGAAGAGCCTGATGGGATCGCTGAAGCGCAAGCCGCGCGAAGCCGAACCCGCCATGCAGCCGGAAGGACCGAAGGAGTTCATACACCGTTACATCTTCGAGGGCAACCCGTCCTTGAAGCTGAGTCTGGAGATCCTCCGTCCCGAGCAGAAGGACTCCATCAAGCAGGTGTGGTCCGAGGCGGGCGGCGTGGTAAGCTTCCCCGGTGTGAACTTCGCCGTCGGTTCGGCGGAGATCACCGATGAGTTTGCGCGCGTCCTCGATGGTGCGGCCCAGCTTGTTGCTGAGCATCCGGAAATCCAGCTTCTGGAAGTCCAGGGTCACACCGACAACACCGGCACCGATGCCATCAACGATCCGCTGTCGCAGGCGCGGGCCGATGCGGTGCGCAACTATCTGGTGTCTCGTGGCGTGGATTCGTCCCGTCTGGTGGCCAAGGGCTTCGGCTCGAAGAAAGCCGTCGCCTCCAACGCCACGGAACAGGGCCGATACCAGAACCGCCGCATTGACATCGTGCGCATCCGATAACTGCCGCCTGACCCATCGCTGACATTCTGCACGAGGAGTGCGGCCGCACCGCCGTACTCCTCGTGTTGCTCCCTTCCCACGCATACTATGCCAAATCGTATGGAGTATTTGCCCATGAAACGCGTTGGCATCGTTCTTCTCACGGCAGTTGCCCTCCTTGTCGTGTTCACGCTGGCTCTGGCGCAGCTTGAGGCGCGCAGCGCCAAGCACCTCCTGCGGGTCTTGACCGGTGAAGATGTACGAGGCTACTTCGGCAGTGCGCTCGAAGGAGCCTATGCCTTCACCGGCGACAAACCACTTTTCGCGGTATCATCCACCGGCGAAGTTCAAGGTCCCATCCGGACCGGGCAGGTGGATTTCCACGATGGACTTCTCGCGGAGAAGCCGGTCCTGACCATCCGTGGCGTTGAAGAAGGCGATCTGTTCGGCTGGACCCTCTCGGGAGGCGGCGACTGGAATGGCGACGGCATTCCCGACCTCGCCGTCGGCGCACCCAACAGTACGGCAGGAGGCAGCCCCCCGGGCAAGGTCTACGTCTATTTGGGTGGCCCGGAATTCGGCAAGTCTTCGGCGGCAATCGTGACCGCTGGGGAAAAGGCCGATGGTTTCGGAGAGGCCATCAGCCTGAAACACGACATTAATGGCGATGGCTTGGCCGACCTGATCGTCGGGGCTCCCCGTTCCCATAAGGCCGGAGCCACCGCCGGTCGCGCCTACGTCTGGTATGGCAAGAAGGAAGGCTCTCCGGCCAAGGAACCGGACGTGGAAGTCAAGATCGGAACCACCAACGATCTGTTCGGAACCTGCATCGCCACCGGCGATCTGAACGGCGATGGACAGGCGGACGTGGCCATCGGGGTTCCCCATGACAAGCTGGGCGGTGACTGGCTGGGGGCCGTGTTCGTCTTCCACGGCGGCACGGGAATTGACTTCAAGGCTCCCTCCCAAACCGTTCGCGGCGAAGGAACGGCCTTTCAGGATCAATTTGGCCGCTCGATAGCCATCGTGGCCGACCAGAACGGCGATGGGGCTGCGGAATTGGCCGTTGGCGCGCCGCAAGTGACCGTGGACGGCAAGCAGTTCGGAAAGGTCTATCTCTTCTATGGGGGCGCGAAAATCGCTTCCCAGGCCAATATGACGTTCGCAGGACCCACGGAAGCCGGACGGTTCGGACAACTTGTCTACGATCTCGGTGACATCAACGGCGACGGCAAGGGAGACTGGGCGGTGCACGCGGAGGCCGAAACCGGAGGTCGAGGCACGATCCGACTATACTATGGCGGCTGGGAGAAGGAATTCTATAAATTTACAGGCGAAAGTGTCGGTGACCGTCTGGGCAATGCCACCATTTCGGTGGGGGATTTCGATGCCAACGGTTCTGCCGATATCCTCGTCGGTGCGCGGTGGAACGATGCCTGCGGTGAGAATGCCGGCCGGGTGTATGTTCTCGGGATTGAGAGATAATTCACAACCGTGGCTGGGGGAGCAGTCATTTATTTGAGTGTTCTCTAAGTCGCGGTATAACAATTGCAAAAAGCAGTCGGAAGGGGTCAAAAGAGACCGCTTTCGATTGCTTTTTTTTGACTTCCTGTTTATATTGTAAGTCTGAAATCTCCAACGAACTCAGCGTAGGTCAATGTCCATCAGCAACTTAATCAGTAAGGTCGAAAACGGAACCTTGCGCGTCGGCATCGTCGGCATGGGATATGTCGGTCTTCCTCTGGCTGTCGAATTTGCCCGCAAGAACATTCACGTGACCGGGATCGAGATCAGCAGCGAAAAAGTGAAGAGCCTGCTGGCCGGCCAATCCTACGTTCTGGATGTGAACACCGATGAACTGGCTCGTCACGTCCGCGAAGGTCGCCTAACCGCTACCACCGATTACTCGGTAATCCGTGATCTCGACGCCATCTCGATTTGTGTTCCGACGCCCCTTAACAAGACCGGCGATCCCGATATCTCCTTCATTGTCGCTGCCCGCGACGAGATTCTGAAGCATGCCCATCCGGGACTTATTATTATCCTCGAGAGCACTACCTACCCCGGAACAACCGAGGAACTCATCGTCCCGGCCTTCGAAGCCGCCGGATTGAAGGTCGGCGAGGACGTTTTCATCGCTTTCTCGCCGGAGCGAGTGGACCCGGGAAATCCCGTTTATCAGACGCACAACACTCCCAAAGTCGTCGGCGGTCACACGGCCAACTGCCTCAAGGTGGCCCTGGCAGTCTATGGCAAGATCATCGAGCAGACCGTGCCGGTCTCCTCGACGCGCTCCGCCGAACTCGCGAAACTACTCGAAAACACGTTTCGTTCCATTAATATCGGTCTGGTCAATGAGCTGGCGATTATGTGCCACCTCTTGAACGTAGACGTTTGGGAGGTGATCGGCGCCGCCGCCACCAAGCCCTTCGGTTTCATGCCGTTCTATCCCGGTCCCGGACTGGGCGGACACTGCATTCCGATTGACCCGATCTATCTCTCGTGGAAGCTCAAGACGCTGAAATACCGGGCGCGTTTCATCGAGCTGGCCGACGAGGTCAACGGGCACATGCCGGAATACGTCGTCCATCGGGTGATGATGGCTCTGAATCAACAATCGCGGTCACTCAAAGGATCGAAGGCATTGGTGCTCGGCGTGGCCTATAAGCGCGACATTGACGATCCCCGCGAGTCTCCCTCGCTTGACATCATCCAGCTCCTTGGCAAACACGGATCGTCCGTTTCGTACCATGATCCGTTCATCGCATCGGTTCAGGTGGGGGATATAACCTACTCGTCTGCCCCGCTCACGGAGAAACTGGTCGCCGAATCGGACGTAGTCGTAATCTGCACCGACCACACCGGTGTGGACTACGACATGATCGTGCGGCGGGCAAAGCTGGTATTCGATGCGCGCAACGCGACCAAGCGGCTCAGCGACCGGCCCAACGTGGTGAGATTGTGACGCGTTCGGGCGAGGCATTGGCCGGGCTGGTGCAACTCATCCGGCCCGGGCATTGGGTGAAAAACCTGATCTTGTTCGCGGCCGTCCTGTTCTCGCCCGCGAAAGTCGTCTTGCAGAATCCGGACGTTCTGTTCGCCGTCTTGCAGGGCTTCGCCTGCTTCTGTCTCGTCTCCGGCGGGATCTACGCGCTGAACGACGTGGCTGATCTTAAGGCCGATCGTCTGCATCCGGTCAAACGGAATCGGCCGCTTCCCGCGGGGCGGGTATCGGTCGCGGCCGCTTCCTTCGTAGGTATTGTGTTTTCCCTGAGCGGAGTCGTGTGGGCTTTCACGATTGCCACCGGCTTCGGATGGATCGCGGCGGCCTATCTGGCCACCAATATTGTGTATTCGCTCGGGCTGAAGCGAGCCGTCATCCTCGACGTGTTGCTGCTCTCACTGGGATTCGTGTACCGGGCCATGGGCGGAGTCGCCATCGTCTCACGCTTCGTCAGCGAATTCTATCTGTCCTATTGGCTCATTCTCTGCACGTTTCTGCTCTCGCTGTTTCTGGCACTGGCCAAGCGCCGTCATGAGATGGCTACACTGGGAGACGCGGCGTCATCGCATCGCGCCAGTCTGGCGAACTACAGCCTGAAGATGATTGATCAGGCGCTGGCGGCCTTGACGGCGGCCACGCTGGTGTCCTATAGCCTGTACACGATCTCCGATGATACCTTGCGACATTACGGCACTCGCGATCTCTTCTGGACCTTGCCGTTTGTCGTATACGGACTGTTTCGCTATCTCTACTTGATCTACAATCGTTCCGAGGGCGGCGATCCCACGCGGCTTCTCATCCGGGACCGGGCAACCCTCATCAACGTGGCTCTATGGGCCGCCACGGCGGCCGGAATCGTTTATCTCAGATAGGAAACATCGCATGCCGGCGACTATCCATATGGCCGTAGTTCGTTGCGTCTTTCTCTGCGTGGCCACAGCCGGTCTGATCTGCGGCTGCAAGGAAGAGGACAAACCGAGTGCGATTGAAGGCCGCGTGAGCGTAACCAACGGCAGCGCAGCGGGCGTGAAGGTTGAACTCTACAACGCTCCGGCTTACGAGAATACTACGGCCTGGAGCACCACTGCCGCCCACCCGATGGTCGGATTCCCCTACAGCTTGCAGGCCGTCTTTGACTGGAGAACGGCGACCGCCGTGGATTCCTTGACGATATCCGGTGACGGCGCGTTTTCATTTCCCGACGTGGCCGACGGAAGTTATGTGGTCGTGGCTCGCAAACCCCATTATGGATGGAGTGTTCCCGTTCTCGTGGAATCCCGCGGCCAATCGGTTCAGACCGGTACACTCGCTCTGTTTCCTGAGGACTCGATTCCCAATCCAACCTACATGGCGCAAGACACTCGCTGGACAAGTGGGCGTCATTACGTTGTGGATCAATTGCTGGTGATCGAACCGGGTGTAACGCTAACCATCGAGCCGGGCGCCGTCGTGCGATTTGAGAACCTCGGCTACATGATCGTTTCCGGGGGACTGATCGCCGAAGGAACTCCAAGCGCCCACATTCACTTTACGTCCAATGCAGCGGTGAATCCACAGGCTTTCGACTGGGGATACGTGACGGTCAGCGAGGGCGCCGAACCACCGGTGATCCGCTATTGCACTTTCACCTATTGTGAGGTGGGTGTTCATTCCATCGGCGGGGGCGGGATGGTTGAGAACTCCTACTTCGCGAGGATCGGCAGTCAAGCGGTGAATATGAGCGGCGTCGGAGCCGGTGTGGGGGACTCCGTCATTGTACGCCGAAACGTGATTGACCACATCCCGGTTGGTGTCCATATCGGACAGATTCATGGCACGGGGATGGCCATCGAGCATAACGCGATTGTCAATTGCTCCTCCTATGGTGTGGAAGTGGACAGTGTGAACGGCGGACAAATATACTGCAACTGGTTTTTCAACTGTGGCCGCAGCGACACTCTTCCCGGACCCGCGACGGGAGTAACGTCGCTTTCCTTTATGTGGAATGTGGATATTCATCGCAATCATTTTCAATCCTCCTGGTATGCCCTGTCGCTCGGTTCAAGAGTGGACTCGTCGGTTCACATCTACGGCAACTACTTCTACTTGGTGAATCGAGTGATGAACGTGGGGGTGACTCCCGACCGCTCCGGAGTCTCGCATCCCAGATTTTACGGCAACACGATTGAGCGGTGTGTGGGATACAACATCTTCATGCACTCGTGCACGGTCAATTACCTGTCCATCAACGCCCCGGAGAACTATTGGGGCAGCGACAGCGAGTCCTTTATCATCAGCCGGTTCAACGACTGCAATCGAGATCGCACTTGCCCCTGCATTTGGTACCTCCCTTTCTTGACGTCGCCTTCCACCAATAACGTCGGCATCTGCGAGGGCTGACGGTCCGTGCAATACATCGGAAAGGACGTTCTGACGCAAGGTTCGCTCCTCCACCTGAATTCTCAGGTGGCCTGGAAACGTCTGCGATCCCGCGCCAAACAGGGAATTCGCAAGGCCCAAAAGGCCGGGATTCGCGTCGAGGAGAGCCGCGATCTTGTGCAAATGGCCAAGGTCTGGTACAACCCGGATACGTTGACTTCCCGATTGACGCCCGACCAGAGAATGTTTCTCGCCTACGTTGAGGATCAACTCGTCGGCGGCATCATTGTTACGCCCGTCACGCGCAATACCCTGTTCTATCATTATGGCGGCACGAACGAACTCGGGCGAACGATCGAGGCCAACGCCTATCTGTTCTGGCACATCGTCGAGACTTTCCAGGACACGCCCTACGAGTATCTTGACGTCGGCGTGAGCTTCCGCACGGAACTACAGCACTATTTCCAGAAGTACTGCACGCAACCCTATCCGATTCTGTTCCGCCCGCCGCCCGAGGAAGTCCGGCCGAGAATCGGCCTCGATCCCGTCGCCGCGGCCGATCTTGACTGGACCGAGCGGCAAGGCATCGCCGTGAATACGCAACTTTTCGAATTTTTTGAATCCGAGTTCACGTATCTGCCATCGTGGCCGTTCGCCCTTCAGTCGGCGTTGCGCGCGCTGCACCTCCCCGATCATCCGGTAATTGGAGTCTGGGCGTCGGTGGGCGAGGCGTCGTATATCGAAACGCTCGAACGCCAGTTCGGAGATCAGTTCACGTTTCGAGCCCGCGATCGCAGCGCGGCGGCTCGCGTGGCTTGCCATCGTTGGGGAGTGCCGTGTTTGGAAGCGGAATCACTCTGTGCCGATTCTATTCCCGTTATCGAAGATTGCCGCGATCTCCTGCTTGGCCGCGCGACTGAATCGCATCCCGGAAGTCTCGGACGGTACGCCGTCTATGACTTCAGCCGGTGGTTTCCCATGCAATTCGGATCCGTGCTGGCGGGAGAGTATTTTTCCGACCGTGACGTATGGGACCGGTTCCATTGCCTCGACGTGACCAAGCGAAACATGGTTCGAGAACTGTTGCAGATTCACTGGCCGCGACGGATGGACTATGCCGCCGCTCGCGCCGCGAATTGGAGGCGGTACGCGCCAGTGTGCGCACCTGGAGCCTGTTGCCAACCTTGAGGCGCC
>JAHJDG010000235.1 GCA_018812265.1 bacterium
CCATCCGCGACCGCCTCGCCGCCCGTATCAAACATGTCATCGTCGATGAGTACTAGGATGTGAATCCGATTCAGGAAGCGATGATCTGGCTCTTGAACGATCTCGGCGCTCAGATCTGCGTTGTGGGCGATGATGACCAGACGATTTACCAATGGCGTGGAAGCGACGTCAAGAGCATCCTTACCTTTCAGGAACGATATTCGAAGGTTGCGCAGGTACGTCTTGAGGAGAACTTCCGATCCAGCCAGGGCATCGTCGAAACGGCGCGGCCGTTCATTGAACAGAACCCTGACCGATTACCCAAGAAGATGCAACCGACCAACGCACAGAGCTATGATCCGGGAGACATCGTTGCCCTTTCCTTCGCAAATCCAGATGAAGAAGCGGCCTACATCGTCGGGACCATTCAGTCTCTTCGTGGTCTTGCTGTCAGGGAACCGAGCGAAGAGGACCCGAACCACATGCGGGGCATCTCGTGGTCGGATATGGCAATTCTCCTCCGCAGTGTGCGCAGCAACGGCGAGCCGATTACCCTTGCCTTGGACGAGGCCCGTGTTCCCTACGTCGTCGTCGGCATGAATAACCTCTTCGGAACGGCTGAGGCTGAGGCCACCCGTCAAATGTTTTATTTCATGGCCGGCCGGCCCACGGTGGATGCAGCGACACTCGAAGAACTATGGCTCAACGCCGGCTTAGGGGTCTCAGCAACCAATGTGCGGCGTGCCATCGCTTTGGCATCCGCCGCCCGATCCAACTTCGACAACCCCACCGAGCGCTTCGGCTTCTATTCCATCCAGCGTACCTTTCAGACATTCCTGCAAGAAGCGGGCATCCTGGAGGAAAATGTTCCGAATGATCGCGGTGAAATTGTTTTTTACAACCTGGGTAAATTCAGCCAGCTTATCTCCGATTTTGAGACCATCCATTACCACTCGAAGCCCAAAGAGAAGTATGAATCCTTCGCCGGTTTCCTTCAATATCAGGCCGAAAGCTACTACCCTGAGGGATGGCAGGACAGCCAGTACGCAAATCCCGACGCCGTCCGCATCATGACCATTCATCAGGCCAAAGGAATGCAGTGGCCTGTCGTCTTTGTTCCGGCGCTTCTCAAGAACCGCTTTCCATCGAAGAAGCAGGGGGGCCGCAATACCTGGCATCTTATCCCGAAGACCTCCGTGGTCGGACAAGCTCGTTATGAAGGCACTATCGAGGATGAGCGTCGACTGTTCTACGTGGCTATGACCAGAAGCCAGAAAATCCTTCACCTGACGTATGCCCCCGTTCCCGGTAATCAACTATACCAGCGAAAATCGGTCTTCTGGGAGGATATTCTGGTGTCGAAGTACGTAAAGCGACGCGCGCAGGACTATTCAACCCGACCTCAGCTGCCGCCAGAACCGTGGAAAGGGGTGTCCAATGTGGTGTTCTCTTTCTCCGATCTTAAATACTTCTTCGAGTGCCCATACCAGTTCAAACTGCGCATTCTGTACGGATTCAACGCACCTATTCATGAGGCCCTCGGCTACGGCCGGTCTCTCCACAATGCCCTGGCGGAAGTCCATGGCCGGGCCCTATTCGGCGATTATGCAAACGAGGATGAGGCGCGTAGCCTCGTGGATACTCATTTGCACACGCCTTATGCCTACCCGGCACTTCGGCGGGTTCTTGAACAGGCCGCCGAGAAGGTTCTGAGTAACTACATTTCCGACAATAAGACTCTTTTCGACAAGATCGAGTTTTCCGAGAAACAGATCGAGATCAGCCTGGGGGATGGCATTACGGTCAATGGGCGCATCGATCTTGTCCGCCGTCTCGACACCAACGAGACAACGATTGTGGACTTGAAATCGAGCGACCGTGCTCAACCGGAGGACGTTACAGAAACCCAGCTTCATGTCTACGCGTTGGGCTATGAGGAACTCACGGGACGACGAGCCGACTACGTAGAAGTCTACGAACTGGATGAGCGCAAACGCAAGCCGCGTTCGGTGGACGACGACTTCATCGGCGATGTCAAAATAAAGGTTCGCGAGGCGGCCCGAGCCCTGCGCCAGGGGGACATGCCTCCCTTGGCGACCGCCCCCAAGTGCCGCAAATGTGACTATGGCATGCTGTGCAGTACGGGGAAACAAGCTGTAGCAGACTCTTCCTCCAAAAAACAAAAGGGGAATTAACCGATGGCAAAAAGCCGCAAAAAAAACGGGAATGAAGGAAAGAGGGTAACGCGCTACACATTTGACGACGTGAGAGAGCCTCGAGTGCCCGAAACCGGTCACACAGCACTGCTGCCTGCTGACGAGCTGGTAGTGACATTGCCTATGGACAATGGGTGGAGCCATGCCATCACGGTAGGCAAACTGCCCGAGGGCGACGAGCGGCCGGTGGTTTTGGATATGGACCCGGCGGCCGACCCGGTGCTCTTCTGGGCGGGGAAGCGCAATAAGCGCGAGGTGCCAGTTTTGCCTCTCCAACGCAACGAAATCGTTACTGAGTCGCGCATTGCCCAGATCATAGAGCGCGCCCGAAAGGCGGCCGCCGAGAAGGACCCGCAGGCAAAGCAAGGCCACCTCTTTGCAGACCTCGAGAAGACGCTCCGCGAGACCGGCCGTTCAAAAC